>CAYNDU010000242.1:0-8502 GCA_964395615.1 uncultured Pirellulaceae bacterium
GCCTCCCGCGTGCCATCATTGCATGTATCCTCCGTTGTATTCGTTCTCGGCCTTCGGCCGTGAACGGATACCATCCCCGGTACCCGGTCGGTCTGCCAACCGCTTTTCGGCCGTTCATCGCTTTCCGTGGCTCTTTTTCTGTTCGACATCTTCGGCGGCAGGTCGGAAGCCAGTACACTGATGCCGGATCCAGTCCTGTTGCAAGAATCGGTCCTCCGGAAATCGGTGGGGGCGCCGGCCGAATCAGGCCGGCCCCGAGCACCTGGACACCTTGTGCCCGATCTCGAGAAGGCCGCGCCGGCAGTGGCCGGGCTTTGAAGGTTTGCGAAATGATTGAGCAATCGACGAATCTCAAAGGGCTGCGAGTCGCGGCGTTAGAGAGTCGTCGAAGTGAGGCGCTGGAACGGATGATTCGCAAGCTGGGCGGGCAGCCGTTTGTAAGTCCCAGTCTCCAGCAAGTCCCCCTGGCTGAGCAGCGTGGCGCAGTCGATTTTGCCCACCGCCTGATAACCGGACAGATCGGAATTGTCGTTTTCTTGACCGGTGGCGGATTTCAACAGTTGCTCGACGTCGTCCGACATCACGTCGACCGACAACGATACCTGGACGCCCTTTCCGATGTGGTTACGCTTGCTCGAGGTCCGAAAGTCGTTCACGCAATGAAGGCCGTCGATCTGACTCCCAGTCATTGTGCGCCCGAGCCATCGACCTGGCGAGAACTGCTAACCACGATCGACCAGCACATTCCCGTCGATCATCGGACCGTGGCCGTTCAGGAGTACGGGCAGCCAAACGCCAGCCTCGTCGCCGGGCTCGAAGCTCGCGGTGCCGAGGTCGTTCAGGTTGCCGTCTATCGCTGGCAGTTGCCCGACTGCGTCAAGCCGTTGGAGGACAACGTGCGAGCTCTGGTGGCAGGTCAACGGGACGTCTTGCTGGTCACCTCCGCCCACCAACTGAATAGCCTCCAGGAAGTCGCACGTCGCCTGGGATTGGATCAGCAATTGACGGACGCAATGGCCCAAGTCGCCGTTGGTTCTGTCGGCCCGACGACCAGCGAAGCGCTTCGCAATGCCGGGTTGCCGGTCGACTTTGAACCCGAGGTGCCTCGGATGGGACACCTGGTCCAGCTGGCGGCGCAACGTGCTCGACAGCTCCTGGCTAGCAAAAGCCGAGTTCATCTGGCCCTTAACCCCTCGTCTCAAGGAACGTTCGAGATGCACGCACCCTGGTATGATAGCCCGTTCATGAAGGCCTGCCGCGGCGAACCCACTGATGTGACTCCCGTCTGGTTAATGCGCCAGGCCGGCCGATATATGGCCGAATATCGCGAAGTACGCAGCAAGGTGTCGTTTCTGGATCTCTGTAAGGACCCGGCGCTCTGCAGCGAAGTCATGTGCACTGCGGTCAACCGACTTGGTGTCGATGCCGCCATCGTGTTCTCGGACCTCCTCCCGATCCTTGAACCGATGGGACTCGATTTGGAATTCGCCCAGGGTGAAGGCCCCATCATCCACAACCCGGTTCGCGATGCCGATGATGTCGATCGCGTTTTGGAATTAGAGGGTGTCGAGTCATTGCATTTTGTCATGGAGGCCATTCGGCAGACGAGAAACGACTTGCCGGCTCATCTTCCGCTGATCGGGTTCGCCGGCGCTCCGTTCACGCTGGCCAGTTATACCATTGAGGGGGGGGCGAGCCGAAATTACTTGCACACCAAGACACTCATGTACCGCGATTCCGGCGCCTGGCATGCGCTCATGGAGCGACTGTCGCGAGCCGTTGTGCAGTATCTGAACGGGCAGATTGCCGCCGGTGCTCAAGCGGTGCAACTATTTGACTCCTGGGTCGGCTGCCTCGGCCCCGATGACTACCGGGCCTACGTAGCACCTCACGTGAAGCGAATTGTCAGCGAGATTACTCCGGGGGTTCCGGTGATCAATTTTGCGACGGGAAACCCGGCTTTGATCGAGTTGCTCGGCGAAGCCAACAGCGCGGTCGTCGGCGTTGACTGGCGAATGCGATTGGATGACGCCTGGCACCGAATCGGGCACGATCGGGCTATTCAGGGAAACCTGGAGCCATGCACCCTCTTAACCGATGTCCCGACCATTCGCCAGAAGGTCGCGGAAGTCCTCGAGATGGCGAAGGGACGCCCTGGGCACATCTTTAATCTAGGGCATGGTGTATTGCAGCAAACGCCGGTAGACCACGCGATTGCCCTGGTCGATGCCGTGCATGAGTTGAGTCAGCGCTGATTGACGAAGTCGATCAGCTGACGCAGGCGACCGAGGCTGCGCCGGTCGAATGTAAAGATCAGCCGAGGAAGATCGATCAGGTCGGATTCGTCCCGTTCCTCTTCCAAGGCGCCACCCAGCCGGAACTGACCGTCCGTCAACAGGTCCGAAAACTGATCGTTGATCAACGACAGTTGGCGGTCGGTCAGAGGTTGCTGGAGCCGGATGACCAGTTCCTCACGCACGTACCGCATGCTGTGGTACACGCGGTAGAACTGCATGATTTCATCGACCGCTTCGTCGCATTGGTCGGTCAAGCGGTAAAGGCGAAGATCTTCGGAAGAAATCATCTGATCGCCCAGGAGATGATCCACGATAAATTGCTGGAAATCAGTCCAGTACGTGCCACCCGGTGCTTCCAGAAGAACGACCGGTACCAGGTCTCGCTTCCCCGTTTGCAGGAGCGTCATCACTTCCATGGCTTCGTCGAGTGTGCCAAACCCACCCGGCAGGCAGACGACTGCATCGCATTCTTTGACAAACATCAGTTTGCGAGTGAAGAAATACTTCATGTAGACCAGCTTGTGGTCGCCAGCGATCACCGGATTGGGTTCCTGCTCGAAGGGAAGCATGATGTTCAGCCCCATCGAGTGTTCCCGACCGGCTCCTTCATGACCCGCTTCCATGATGCCGCTGGCGGCACCGGTGACAACGAGCCAATCGTGAGCGGCCATGGCTCGGCAGAAATCGACCGTTTGCCGGTAAGCGGGGGCGTCGGGCGAAGTTCGAGCTGACCCGAAGACAGTCACCTTGCGCTGGCGGCGGTAGGGCGAGAAGACCTTGAACGCGTAGCGCAATTCTCGCAACGCTCGACTCAGAATCTTCAGATCACCCCGAGCCGGCCCGTCGTCGGCCAGCTTGTCCGCGGACTCCTTGATCCGGCGAATGAGGTCATCGACTCGACGGCGATGCTGTTGCTGACGACCGTCAAGGTCGGTGACCGGCGGTCGCTGGTTCCCCCCATTCGCTTGAGACTCTCGACGGTCATTCTTCATCCGGACCCGTTCTCCATAACGCCCTTTTGCGCGGCAGACGCCTGGGCATCATACGGCGCGCCCGCCGTTGTCGACCGACCCTCGAACCTTCGAGGTCAACGCCCGTTCACGCGGCAATCGACGTCGACCACGCGCGCGCGTTTCAGTGGGCATCCGGCTGCGCTCGACGGCGAGCCCCTGAGGTTGGACCGCCGGTTATCACTTCTCCGATACCGGCCCGCGCATCTGCCACGATCAGGCGCCTCACGCCGTTGGGCGGCGAAATTGTTGATACGCCATGAACACGTCGTGCAGATCTGCCGAAATCGTGATCTCATCATCGGCAAAGTCGTGAAACCATGCCCTCCCGTCCTGCCTGGCTTCGAACAGCCAATGGCATACTTCGCCGAACCGTACAGTGACCCGCTCGTTCTTGGGCTCGGTTTTCGGTAGCCCTACCTCTTTTGCGTCCCCAGGACCATAGTAAATGCGTAATCGCGGCCGTTCCATGTAAGGGGTTCCTCAAGCTGATATGCCAAAGCGCACTGCCCACGCACCCTTTAGTATCGGTCAAATCAATACTGCGGAATTGGTAAAACTTATCGAAAACTCCGATGCGATCGGTGGCGCCGGTCGTGACGCCCGCCTCGCGATCCATCCGGTGAGGCCAACCAAGCCACTGGCAATCCTTGACAACCCCAGATCAAGGCGCTAGATTGCCATGCGTCAAACTGGATAATCAATGCACCTTGCGTCCCATGCCTCGGCTGCCCGACATCGGTTCCTCATGGACAATCCGACAGACATCGATCTCCAACACGTTGCAAGGGACCTGGGCCTGACGCCGCAAAGCGTCCAGCGGACAGTCGAGCTGCTGGACGACGGAAACACGGTTCCCTTTGTGACCCGGTTCCGAAAAGACCAGACCGGTGCGCTCAACGAACATCAGATTCGGCAGATCCAAGAGAAGGTGGGTAATCTGCGGGCGGTGGAGTCGCGAAAACAGACCGTGCTCAAGTCGATTCAGGCACAGGGGAAACTGTCCGAGTCGCTGGCTCACCAGATCCAACATGCTCGGTCACCCAAACGACTCGAAGACCTCTACCTGCCCTTCAAACCCAAGAAACAGACGCTCGCCACGTTGGCCCGCAAGCGAGGGCTCGAACCGCTTGCCCGCGAGGTACTGCAAGCCGCACCCGCCGCAGCTGATCTCAACGCGCGTGCCGCCGAATTGGTTGACCCAAGTAAAGACCTGCAATCGGTCGATGAAGTGCTCCACGGAATCGGGCACCTGCTGGCCGAATGGATGAGCGAACGGGCCGACGTTCGCGGTAAGTTGCGAAAAATCCTCCACCGAACCGGTAAACTCCTCAGCTCGCGCATCGATCCGGCTCCTAAAGAAGATCCCCCAAAACGGGCAGATCCAGGAACGCCTGCAACCGAGGCTCGCGCTGAGCCAACGGCCGAACCGACAATCACCGAGAAGGTAGACCCCGAGAAGGTAGACCCCGAGAAGGTAGACTCGGTAGACGCTGGCGTCCCAGACGCTGGCCCGACGAGCGGCCCCAATGAAGCAGGCCCGAATGAAGCAGGCACGGAGCCGCAAGCGGTAGCGTCCAATGTGCGTGCGGAAGGCCCGACTGCAAAGTCGGCTCAGGACGATCCGGAGCGATCGTCGGCCGACACTGTGCAAGCCGACACTGTGCAAGCCGACACTGAGCAGGCCGACACTGAGCAGGCCGACACTGAGCAGGCCGACACTGAGCAGACCGACGCTGAGCAGGCCGACACTGAGCAGGCCGACACTGAGCAGACCGACGCTGTGCAGACCGACGCTGTGCAGACCGACGCTGTGCAGACCGACGCTGAGCAGGCCGACGCTGAGCAGGCCGACGCTGAGCAGGCCGACGCTGAGCAGGCCGACACTGTGCAAGCCGACACTGTGCAAGCCGACGCTGTGCAGACCGACACTGAGCAGGCCGACGCTGAGCAGGCCGACGCTGTGCCGAAACAAGTCGATTCCCCAACGCCTGAGAAAGGCGTATCAGCGGCGGTCGTCAAAGAAAAGTCCAAACGTTCACCGCAGAAAAAGGGAAGCGGAAAGACGCCGTTGCGAGCGAAGCTAACCAAGAAAGAGAAGAAGCGACAACGCTTGCAGGAGGCGTTCAAGGACTATTTCGACTTTCGTGAGGCGATTTCGCGCATCCCACCGCACCGCGTGCTGGCCATCAACCGTGGCGAGCGGGCGCGCATTCTGCGCGTGAAGATCGAGGGAGACATCGATGCGATGACTTCCGAAGCGGAGCAGTTGACGATTCCAGAGGATCATCCGCATCGTGACTATCTTCGAACCTGTCTGCGCGACGCGCTAAGTCGACTATTGCTTCCGAGTTTGGAGCGGGAATTGCGCCGCGAGATGACCGATCGGGCCGAGACACATGCGGTCAACGTTTTTGCGCAGAATCTCAGAAAGCTGCTCCTCCAGCCCCGCGTTCAATCCCACCGCGTCCTTGCTATCGATCCCGGATTCCGCAGCGGCTGCAAGATGGTCGCCATTGATGCGTTCGGCAACGTGTTGGGCCATGACTTGATCCACGTCATCGGCAAGGACGAGTGGCTGAAGACGAGTCGCCGGAAGCTGGCGGAAATGGTAGAGCATTTTGATCTGACCGTCGTTGCGATCGGCAACGGGACCGCTTGCCGGGAAACCGAGCGGTTGGTGGTCGACGTGATCAATGACGAGTTGAAGGAACGCGATGTCTCCTTCGTTATGGTGAACGAGGCGGGTGCGAGTGTCTATTCCACGAGCCCTCTTGGCCGAGAAGAACTGCCCGAGTTCGACCCGGTGCTTCGGAGCGCTATCTCAATCGGTCGACGCCTTCTCGATCCGCTGTCGGAACTGGTCAAGATCAATCCGGCTAACATCGGTGTCGGCATGTACCAACACGATGTGCGCGCCAACCATTTGCGCGATTCGCTCGATGCGGTAGTTGAGTCATGTGTCAATTACGTCGGCGTGGATGTCAACACGGCAAGTCCCGCACTGCTCCGCTACGTCTCAGGTCTGAACCAATTGACCGCTCGGCGCCTGTTCGAATACCGTCGCGAGCATGGCCCCTTTCGAAGTCGTGAGCAGTTCAAAGAGGTGCCGGGATTCGGCGAGGCTACGTTCGTGCAAGCCGCCGGATTCCTGAAAATCACCGGAGCCGACCAGCCACTGGATGCGACCTGGATTCATCCCGAAAGCTATGACCTGGCACGCTGCCTGCTCGAAAAACTGGGCCGGCCGATTGCGGTCGACTCGCCAGCCGACGACGGGCAAATCGGAACGCATCAACCGGAACGGTCGGAGTTCGGAGGTCAGAATCTCGAACCGGGTCAAGCCGATGAAACCGCGCCGGTGAATGGCGGTTCGGAAAGAGTGGCCGAGCAGCCGACCGGCGAATCCCCCGAAATGTCCGACCCACAAAGTGACGTTCCGGCATCCAAATCGGGTGACCCGGTTCCGGAATCCGATGGAACGGATGTCTCCTCGAACGAAACGCCGTCGTCCGATTCAGAGGAGCGTGAAACAGAAATACCGCGGGCAGACGCGTCTGAGGCAGACGGATCTCGGGACGAAAAATCTGGGTCGGACCTCTCTGCGACGGAGGAAAGCGGGGCAGAGACAGCCGAGGCAGAGACAGCCGGGGCAGAGACAGTCGGGGCGGATGGAACGGGGGCGGAAGTCAGTTCGATGTCGGCGGCGGACGAGACCGTCGGTCAGCGAGACGGGACGTTGCTCGAGGAGATACAGGCGGAACCGGGCGCGTCGAGCACGACGAGTGAGCCGGCCGCTGAGGAGGAAACCGAACAGGCCGGCGAGACACAAATCGATGAGGCTGTCGCGGGGCAGGTTCGTGAGAAAGCGGCTGCCGTGGGCGATGAAGACGCGGCCGGTTCGGACCGAGTCCCGCAACGGACGGCGCCGGTTGCCGCTTCGTTTCACGTCACGGCCGAGGAGATTGCATCGTTGGCGCTCGAGACATTGACCGATGAACTCGGGGCGAGCCAGGTGGTGTTATCGGATATCCTCGCCGCCCTGGCTCGACCGGGCCGAGACCCGCGTGAGGACCTGCCGGCGCCGATCTTCCGTCGCGGAATCCTCAAATTGGAAGACCTCAAGGCGGGCATGGAATTATCCGGGACCGTTTTGAATGTCGTCGATTTTGGAGCCTTTGTTGATATTGGATTGCCGGACAGCGGACTTGTCCACATCAGCCGGCTGGCGGATCGGTACGTGAAAGACCCGCACGAAGTCATCAGTGTGGGGGATGTCTTGAAGGTGTGGGTGGTCGACATTGACAAACAGCGACGGCGCGTCTCGCTGACCGCCATACAGCCCGGCACCGAGAAACCTCAGCCCGCCCGTCGCCGAGGAACTCGCGGTACGAACTCGTCGGAGGGCCGTCAATCGGAGGGCCGTCAAGCGGCGGGCCGCGGTAAATCGTCGGGTGGCGGCAGCGGTGGCGGTGGTCAGACGGGTCGACGAGGTGGACGGCGCGGATCGGGTGAGCGGGGTCCAGGTCGACGGGGAGGGAGCCGAGCCCCGAGACAGCACACGACGCGGCAGACGCCGAAGGTGATCAAGCCGATTACCAAGGAGATGGAGGAAGGGGCGGAGCCTCTGCGGTCGTTCTCCGATCTTATGCAGTTCTATCAAAAGAAAAAAACGGACGAAAACGACGAGAAGAAATGAGTTTTGAAGACCGTTTACAGAAGGCCGTCGAGCGCGGTCGGCGTCGCAGCGAAGTCAAGCGCCAGGAGGCTCGCGCCAAAGCGATGTCCGAAGCCGAGTTGAAGGGGCTTCACTCAAAATTCCGTCTTCAGTTGTCCGACCGGATCGAGCAGTGCGTTCGCCAGCTCCCAAATATCTTCCCTGGCTTTTCCATTGAAACGATCTACGGCGAACGCGGATGGGGCGCTGCCTGCAGTCGCGACGACCTGCGCGTGGCCCGCCGACGCAGACAGGAGAGCGACTACAGTCGATTGGAGATGACGGTACGTCCCTACGCGACACATAACGTGCTGGAATTGGCCGCCAAGGGGACGATTCGAAACAAGGAAGTCTTCAATCGAAGCTACTATGAAGAATTGCCCGACGTTGACCTTGAGAAATTCACTCAATTGGTCGATGTCTGGGTGCTCGAGTATGCCGAGATGTTCGCCGGCACGTCCTAGTGCTCGGTCCAAGG
>CAYNDU010000243.1:0-4365 GCA_964395615.1 uncultured Pirellulaceae bacterium
CCGCCACATGCTGGTCGAGCCGATAATGGTGCAATACGTTTGACGTATAGTAGACGATGTATCCCCCGGCCAAGGCGACCATCAGTCCGCAAAAGAGCTGGCCGACATTGAAGCCAAACAGCCAACTACCGACAAGGAACGCGAGCGCGGCAATCGTCCCAACCGCCAGGTAGCGGCCCAACCACCAGACATCGGCCCGAGTGACAAAGACGACCAGCGTCAGGCCTGCAAACACGCACGCGGTCATAAATCCGGCCATCGCGATCAGGTTGGTGTCACGGTTGCCGCCCACCCGCTGTGCCACGAGCAGCAGCGGTATAAGAATGACCGCCTCAGCCACGACATAGAGAATGAGCCCGCCGTATTGCATCCGCAACGAAGCCGTACTCCGCGCCCACCGATCGGCAATCATGCTGACGACCATGAACGCGCCGAGCGCTATCGCCCAGTGCCATCCGCCCAACATCCAACGTGTCAACGCCGCTAACCGAGCTGCCGGAACAACCTGAAAAACCACCATCTCTATGATGATGAACAGCAAGACGGCGATCGCCAGATGCGCATAGGTCCTGCGAATGAACAGAGTTCGTTCCCATTCGCTCGCAGCCACCGCGATGGGACTCGTCGTGAATGCCGAGTGCGATGTCACCTGTTGGTAGTTACTCATCGTCCTGCTCCCAGGGCCGCAGCACGCGACAAGCCAGATCGTCATTCGTCCGGCGGCCCATGAATGGTCTGATCAAGTGTAGCTTGCCTCACCAACCGGTCAAACCAGCTGCACCGGAACAAATGGAATCGGCGGTCGCCAGGTGCTTGACACTTGGTCCGTCGGGCGGCCACAATTGCCCCGTCGGTCACAAGAAGACTGGCCGGTACTCGGCAAGGTTGACCGTTGGCCTTCTTCTCAAGAGCCGATCATCGACGAGCGAAGAGGACATCAATGAACGGTGGCAAGACTCCCCGGCAACACGCCGGTCAAATTGTTCGGCGGCTGAAGCGGGAGTACCCGGACGCCCATTGTGCGTTACTTCACCAGACTCCCCTGCAACTGCTTGTTGCCACGATCCTGTCTGCTCAGTGCACCGACCAGCGCGTCAATCTGGTGACGGTGCCGTTGTTTAAGAAATATCCCACGGCCGAGAAACTGGCCCGACTGCCGCAGGCCCGCTTGGAGAAGATCATTCACAGTACCGGGTTCTTTCGAAATAAGGCCAAGAATATTCGCGCCTGCTGCCGGCAGCTCGTGGCCGACCACGATGGGAGCGTGCCGGCCGACTTCGATAGCCTCGTTGCCTTGCCGGGAGTCGGCCGGAAGACGGCCAACGTCGTGATGGGAACTGCGTTTGGCCAGCCGACGGGAGTCGTCGTCGATACCCATGTCGGTCGGCTCAGCCGTCGCATGGGCCTGACGAAACAGAGCGACCCGGTCAAGGCCGAACGGGACTTGATGACGGTGCTACCGCGCAAAGAGTGGATTGATTTTTCCCATCGATTGATACTGCACGGTCGGCAGGTCTGTCGAGCTCGGAAGCCCGCCTGCGACGCCTGCAAGCTGCTGAATGTCTGCGAACAGGTCGACGTAATCCACTGACCGGCCGGCGTCCGGCAGTTGCCAAATGAAGTCCGATCATTGATATTGGTAGGGTCGTCGATGTCAAATGGCAGCCGGAGCCCCCTGGGGTGGACCCGTCGTCGGTTCGGTTGCTTCGAGTCATGGGCTCGACGCACGCGGTTGCTCGCTGACGCGATTGCTCGCCGGCGCGATCGACACTCACTTTTCGATCCTTTGCAGCAAAAGGGGGCCGGACATGATTCTGTCGGGCGAAATGATTCAACAACGACTTGGCGGTGATATTATCATCGCGCCTTTTGATCAGAAGAATCTCAACCCGAACAGCTACAACCTGACGCTGCACAATCAGCTGATGATCTATGAGGAAGTTGTCTTGGATATGCGGCAGAGCAATCGCGTCCGGCGGATGCCGATTCCCGATCATGGACTCGTGCTGAATCCCAATCAACTGTATCTTGGGCGGACGGAAGAGCGTACGGAGACCCATAACCTGGTGCCGATGATTGAGGGCCGATCATCCATCGGCCGACTTGGCCTCTTCGTGCATGTCACCGCCGGATTCGGCGATGTGGGATTCGCCGGCTTCTGGACGTTGGAGATGTTCGCGGTTCAGCCTGTTCGGATCTATCCCCACGTTCCCATTTGCCAGATCTTCTACCACGAAATCACCGGCGACATTCGCGAGTATGCCAGCGACAAGTACCAGCACAATCGGGACATTCAACCGAGCCTTCTGTTCAAGGAGTTGAATCCTGAGGCGGAGAAGGACGATCCACAGCTGACGCTGGATTTCGGCACGGAGCGGATCGAGTAGACCGAGATACAGCAGCCGTTCATCGGTCCGTCAGGTCGCGACGTGTGACGCGCCACGGCAAGATGGCCGTGACCGAGAGGGATTCGGTAAGAGACCAGGAACTCGATCGAGCGGGACAAGACGACGGACCCGTGATGCTCGACAAGCCGGCTTACATAATCGCGAAATAATTCTCGACCGCGAAATCGATCTCTTGGTTGGTCATGATCGGCTGTCGCCGTTCGAACCGGCACCTGTTGCAGACCTGCAGCAGCAGATCGCGAGGCTGGCAACAGCGTAACGGTCGTTCTGATTCTTCGTAATGCGACTCGACGAGGTAGTCGACCACCTCGTCCTCGTATTCCATTCCGAGCGAATCACACATCATGCGGAACAGCTCACGAAATTCCCCCTCGCTCGGGTCGGGCACTTCAATTTTATACGGAATACGTCGGAGAAACGCGTCGTCGACAAGATCACGCGGCTCCAGGTTGGTCGAGAAGATAATCAACTGGTCGAAAGGGACCTGGATCTTTTTTCCATTGGCCAGGTTGAGAAAGTCGTACCGTTTCTCCAGCGGGACGATCCAACGATTCAACAACTCGTCGGTACTCATCTGCTGGCGGCCGAAGTCGTCGATCACCAGAGTGCCGCAGTTGCTCTTCATCTGCAAAGGCGCCTCGCTGATGCCCGTCGACTTGTTTAACGAGACTTCCAGGTTATCCATGGTGAGCTCGCCGCCCACCACGATGGTCGGCCGGCGAATGCAGACCCATCTCCGGTCGATCTTTGAGTGGTTCAGCAGCCCTTCGCTGTCATCGATGGTGACCTCTTCGTGGTTCATTGGATCGAATAGGCGAATGATTTCGCCATCGACGCCGATCGTGCGGGGAATCCAGACGGTCTGGCCAAAAGCGCGGGTCACTCGTTCGGCGATGCTCGTCTTACCGTTCCCCGGCGCCCCGTAAAGAAACAGACCACGCCCCGAGTTAATGGCCGGGCCGAGTCGTGAGAGCATTGCTGGATTAATCAACAGGTCTTCAAAGGCCCGCTGGAGGTCCTCCGTCGTCGGCCGTTGCTGCTCGAGAGACTGGGCCTGAACTCCTGCGATGTACGAGTTCAAGGTAACAGGTGCTGAGCCAAAGTAACTGCAGTGCTCGGCGTGACGCCGAGCCCGCTCTCTCCCCAGATCGGTCAGCTGATAGACATAGTCATTCATGGCCGCCGAGCCGCGATAGACGACCAGCTGGTCCGTCTTCATCTGTCGCAAGACGTCTTCGACCAACGCGAAAGGTAGACGAATGTGATCCCCAATGTCGCGTCCGACCAGGTCACCCCGCGACAACATGAGTTTCAGCACCAGCGTCTCTACCTCACTCTCGGAGATTCCGGCGTCTCGCAAGGAACCTGGTTCGCCGGGAACGAAGACGTTTTCGTCCGGAGCCCTTTCGTCCCCCAACAGTTGCACAGAGTCGCCGTCCGACCCGCTCGTCCCGTCACCAGCCGTCAACTGGTTGATGCGTTGCAACAGGCCGTTCAGCTTGTCATCGCCGTCGCTTTCGCCCGTTGCAGAACGCTCGTGTTCCGGGTCGCTCGCGGCAAGATCGCTCCATGGATCTTCTCCCGTCGATTCATCCTGGTTGCCCACAAGTCGGGACAGAATATCGGCTTGCGATTCAGAAGACATGATTACCCCGGTAACGAGAATCTAGACAGCTGGACGCGTTCCACCATGCGACGTGACACAGCAAACGTAGTTCGCGGTGACAGCCGGGTCAAACGTGGGGGTTCGGTCTGTGACGGTCAGGCCGGTTGTTTAAGAAAAACGGATGAACTCCCGGTCGTGAGCCCGAATGGAGGCCTGTTTCGATCGGGCCCGCCGTCGTCGCATCCGGCATGAATCGACGGTCCTTGACCCCAGGCGCCGTCAGGCCGTTTCTTCGGATCACATCCGGTGCGAGGTTTCTGTGTACGCGTTCTTCCGGCAACACTTTTCTTC
>CAYNDU010000243.1:4465-8500 GCA_964395615.1 uncultured Pirellulaceae bacterium
TTCTTCCGGCAACACTTTTCTTCTGGCAACCGGTTCTTCCGTGGATTTGGCCGTTTTTCGTTCGTTTCACGGCAACCAGAACATCGGGCCAGTTTCGGCGTATACTTGCAGCGACAGTTTTTTCGATGCCGGTATCGAGTGCGCACATGCAGCAGCGACTAGCCAACGTCCCGAGACTCATGACGGGTCAGCCTCACGAGCAGCGCATGGCGATCGACCAGCTGTTCGCCCGGATCACCGATGCCTCACGCCTGGCTGCGGGCGCGGCGGAACTGGTTCAACTTGCTTCCCGGTCGACGGACAGCCTGGAGGAGCTCGAGGACCTGATTCGGACCGACCCTTCTCTGGTAGCGTTGATTGTGCGCCGCGTGAACTCACCGTACTACGGACTGGACGCGGAGGTAACGACTCTCAGCGACGCTGCTCAACTACTCGGCTTTCGCGAGGTTCGGAACCTGGCGATCACCGTTTACGTCTCTCGCATGTTCGACGCTCCGATGGAAACCCGATCGTTCAGCGTCCGCGGGTTATGGAATCACAGTGTTGCGGTGGCAGTGGCGTCTCACCTGGTTGCTCGCGTCTGCGGCTGTGCCGCGCCGGCCGACGCCTACATCGCCGGCCTGTTGCACGACGTTGGACTCCTGCTGTTGAACCGAAAAATGCGCCGCCATTTCATGCAGTTGGTCGAGCGCGTTGAAGACGGCTCGGCGACTTGCGACATCGAACGTGACCTGTACTTTTTCGATCACGCCCGACTCGGCGCGCACGTGGCGGCAAAATGGGAATTCCCCACCGCCGTCTGTGACGCAATTCGATTTCATCATAGCGTGCGACAATACTCGGGCGTTCACCAGGAACTGGTTTACACGGTCGCTGCCGCGAATTTCTTGTGCAGCCGGGCCGGCTGGACATCACTGGGCGTCCACAATGTCGAGGCGCCGCCCGATCGGACGTACAAACTGCTCGGCGTCGACCAAATCGCTCTTTCCGTCATTTGGAAGGAACTCGTTCCCTCACTGGAAAAGTCGACCTATCTGGCCGAGTAATCCAGGCTCGTCAACGTATCCGTTCGTCGATGTCCAGGCGTTGCTGACTCGTCCGACTGCCCCTCCGCGACAAACGAACGATCATCGATTACAATGCGCGGTCGCGTGCGCCGGTTTCACCGCGCGTCGCACCTTCGACCGACCCGTGACCGGTCCCGGCCGCTCTCAGCTTTCGCGCCGGCCGACACCATTCCTCAGCGACCCACAAAACCTCAGCGACCCACAAGTCTCAGCGACCCACAAACAGGATTTGAGAAGTGATGACCCAATCCAATCAGCGTGTCGATCCCTTCGGCATTCGCGGCTCTCTTGATACTCCCAACGGCCCGGTCGGCGTCTACCAGCTCTCTAAACTAGAGGAGAAAGGGCTCGGCCCCGTCTCGCAACTCCCTTATTCCATTCGCGTCCTGCTCGAGTCCGTGGTGCGCAACTGCGACGGCTTCGCCGTAACCGAAGAGGACGTGCAGAACGTTGCATCGTGGAAAGCGCGAGATCCCCAGGCGGTCGAGATCCCGTTTCGTCCGGCAAGGGTGGTACTTCAGGACTTTACCGGCGTGCCATCGGTCGTAGACCTGGCCGCCATGCGCAGCGCCATGAAGCGATTGGGCGGTGATCCGCAGAAGATCAACCCGTTGATTCCGGCCGATCTCGTCATCGACCACTCCGTGCAGGTCGATGCCTTCGGCTCTCCTGACGCCCTGCAAGCCAACATTGACATGGAGTTCCAGCGAAATGCCGAAAGGTACGAGTTCTTGAGATGGGGCCAGCAGGCATTTGACAGCTTCCGGGTCGTGCCGCCCGGTGTCGGCATCGTCCACCAGGTGAACCTGGAAATGCTCGCGAAGTGCGTTTTCGTCAGAAACGACTCGCTCGGACCCGTCGCCGTCCCCGACACGCTGGTAGGGACCGACAGCCACACCACGATGATCAACGGGCTGGGAGTCGTCGGCTGGGGAGTCGGCGGCATCGAGGCCGAAGGAGTCATGCTGGGCCAACCGATCTACATGCTGATGCCCGAAGTCGTCGGATTTGAATTGCAGGGCGAGTTGAGCCCCGGAGTGACGGCGACCGACGCCGTGTTGACCATCGTACAAATCCTGCGACGTGAAGGCGTGGTGGGGAAATTCGTCGAGTTCTTCGGGCGGGGTGTTCAGAACATGTCTCTGGCCGACCGGGCAACTATCGCCAATATGGGTCCCGAATACGGCGCCACGATGGGATTCTTTCCCATCGATGCTGAAACACTGAGTTATCTGCGCCGCACCGGCCGATCGGCAGACGAAATCGATCTCGTCGAACGCTACACGAAGACGCAGGGACTGTTCCGCACCGATGACTGTCCCGTGCCCGTCTATACCAAAACCGTGTCGCTCGACCTGGCCACCGTCGAACCATCGTTGGCCGGCCCGAAACGTCCGCAAGACCGAGTCGCCCTGTCCGCCATGCGACAACATTTTCAACAAACGTTGCGGGCCCCCGTCACCGAGCGTGGATTCGCGCTGGATGAACAGCAGGTGACCAAGACGGCAGCCGTCGGATCCGCAGATAAGGTCGACCAGATCGGCCATGGTGCAACGGTCATCGCCGCCATTACCAGTTGCACGAATACGAGCAACCCGTCGGTCATGCTGGCGGCCGGACTGGTGGCTCAAAAGGCCGTCGCCCGCGGCCTGAAAGTACCCGGGTACGTCAAGACGAGCCTTGCCCCGGGGTCTCGCGTGGTCCGCGACTACCTGCAGCGAGCGGGCCTCGATCAGCCTCTCGAAACGCTTGGATTTCATATCGTCGGCTATGGCTGCACCACCTGCATCGGCAACAGCGGCCCGTTGCCCGAGCCGGTGGCGGCGGCGGTGGAACAGGCCGATCTTGTGGCCGCCTCCGTATTGAGCGGCAATCGCAACTTCGAAGGACGCGTGAACCCACTGGTGAAAGCCAATTACCTTGCCAGCCCTCCGCTGGTCGTCGCCTTTGCCTTGGCCGGCCGAGTGGACATCGACCTGGTGTCCGAACCGCTCGGCCAGGACCCGCAAGGCCAGGACGTCTTCCTGCGTGACCTCTGGCCCTCGCGCGACGAGGTTCAAAACGCCATCGAGTCCTCGGTCCTGCCCGAGATGTTCGTCGAACAGTACGGTTCGGCCCTGGAGTCCAATCCGAAATGGAACGCCATCGAAATCGAGTCGGGCGACCTGTATCAATGGAACGCGAACAGTACGTATATCCAGGAGCCTCCGTTCCTAACCGACATCACGCGCGAGGTGCCCCCGATCGAGCCGCTACGCGATGCCCGCGTCCTTGCTCTGCTCGGTGATTCCGTGACCACCGATCACATCTCGCCCGCAGGGTCCATTGCCGAAGACGGCCCCGCGGGACGGTATCTCAAGAGCAAGGGAGTGGCCGTGCGCGAGTTCAACAGCTACGGTTCGCGACGAGGCAACGATCGTGTGATGATTCGCGGTACGTTTGCCAATATCCGTATTCGCAATCAGATGGCGCCGGGCACGGAGGGCGGCATCACGCGACATCTTCCGAGCGGGGAAGAAATGGCCATCTTCGATGCTGCTCAACGTTACCAAGAGGATCGTGTTCCTCTCGTTGTCGTCGCGGGTTCCGAATACGGTACCGGCAGCAGCCGCGACTGGGCCGCCAAAGGTACCTATCTGCTCGGCATTCGCGCCGTTATCGCCGCCAGCTTCGAACGCATTCACCGCAGCAACCTCGTAGGCATGGGCGTGCTCCCCTTGGAGTTCATCGATGGTCAAACGTGGAAATCGATCGGATTGACGGGCGAGGAGTCGTTTTCCATTCCCGAGCTCAACGATCGACTCACGCCGCGTAGTGAAGTGAGCGTCCAGGCCGTTCGGCCCGATGGAGAGACGATCGAGTTCCGAACGAAAGTGCGAATCGATACGCCGGTCGAACGAGAGTATTACCGCAACGGAGGCATCTTGCAGACGGTACTGCGCAAGTTGCTCGACCAGTAGTCCTCGCG
>CAYNDU010000244.1:0-8467 GCA_964395615.1 uncultured Pirellulaceae bacterium
ACCCCTCGTTGCCACGGGCAGCTTGCCCGTGGTAGGCGCTGCAAATCCGCTCGCCATCGCTATCGTCCGAGCGGGGGCGGGGAGCACCATGACAATCTACTATGTCGCAACCCGGCCAAACGTCGTGAGGCCCCTTTCCGGTTGCGTGACGCTTGCGACCTTTGTGGCGAAAACAAGTCGCATCCACTAAAATTCACGGCGAAGCAGGCGAGCACACGCTTTGGCTGCCAATGGCCCGTTCTGCGATCCGGTCTGCTGCCCGGAATTGGCCAAGATTCACCGATCACATCAACAACGCTTCCTCCCACGACATGTCACCTGGCAGACGTGTAAAGGACCCGATTCATGAGACACTCATTGACTTTCCTGACGAAACTGATGGCCGCGTTCCTTTTCCTGTCGAGTCCGATGGGCGCACTTCATCCATCACGGGCCGACGGTAAGCGGCCCAACATATTGTTTATCATCGTTGATGACCAATCGCCGTTCGATCTCAAGGTGTATAACCCTCGGTCGATTCTACAGACTCCTAATATCGATCGACTGGCGGCCGAAGGAATGGTCTTCGATGCGGCATACCAAATGGGATCCTGGACGGGCGGTGTCTGCACCGCGTCTCGGCACATGATCATGTCGGGACGAACGCTGTGGCACATCCCGGACAAACCGGGCCGAACTCTCAACCCTTACGTCACGAACCCAAAGATGGTCCCGCCGGACCTCGCTCGGTACACGCTGCCCGCGGTTTTTAACCGAGCACAATACAACACGATGCGAACGTGCAAGCGAGGAAACAGCTACGAGGCTGCCAACGCGCAATTCACCGTCCGACATGACGCAACGAAACGGGCCGGCAACGACGAGAATGGCAGCGCATGGCACGCCGAACAGGTGCTGAACTATCTCAAGGCGCGCGAAGCCGATAGAGACGACGACCCCTTTCTGATCTACTTCGGTTTCTCACACCCGCACGACACGCGCGACGGCAAACCCGAGTTATTGGCGAAGTACGGCGCCGTGAATCATACCGACAAGAAGACCCTCCCGGCCGCCAATCCTAAACAGCCGGAACTACCGGTAAACTACCTTCCGGCCCATCCTTTCGATAACACGCATATGACGGTTCGTGACGAAGTCAATGTCAGCGGAGTCTGGGCGCATCGAGACGAACGGACAATTCGCAACGAATTGGGGCGAGAATTTGCCTGCAGCGAAAACATCGATATCCAAATCGGACGAGTATTGAAAAAACTTGCCGCGATGGGAGAACTCGACAATACCTACATCTTCTACACAGCCGATCATGGTATGGCCATTGGTCGGCACGGACTTCAGGGCAAGCAGAATCTCTACGAGCACACGATGCGCGTACCCCTTATCGTCAAGGGACCCGGCGTTGAAGCCGGTTCTCGCACGAAAGGAAATGTCTACCTGCTCGACGTTTTGAGCACACTGTGCGACATCGCAGCCATTGATGCGCCAAGAACCAACGAGGGGATTAGCTTTAAGCCGGTCCTGGAAGGCAAGGTCGACTCCGTCCGTGAGTCTCTGTACGCAGCCTACTGCGGAGGTGCGAGGCCAGGCATCCGATCGGTCAGAAAAGGCGACTGGAAGCTGATCAAGTACGGCTCGCCGAGGGACGGCGTCCAGGTAACGCAACTCTTCAATCTGGCCGAGAATCCCCACGAGTTCATTCGGCAGCACGGCGAACGAACCGTAGTGGCTCTGACGGGCGTCCGCCCAACACCTGAGCAGCATAGTCTTGCCGCCGACCCTCGTTACGCTGGAAGACTGGTCGAGATGGAGGCGTTGTTACTCGCTGAAATGCGTCGACATGATGATCCCTACCGATTCTGGAACCAACCCGATGACGGACTCGAACCACCGAGCTCGAGAAAGCCGCCATCGAAGCGGGAGAAGAAAGCACGACGTAACAAAAAGCAATAAGCAATAAGCCGAACGATCCGAAACCATGCGGCCGGGCGATACGGAGACCGAACGATGAGCCGTTCTTCGCGTTGAAATGGCCCTCGGTGTCACGAACGTCGGGCTGTTCGTTCTTCGCCCGTCCTCCGCCAGCCGAGCGTGCACGATTTGCTCACCTGTCCGGCTGGGTTGTGAGAAGTTGCCATCGGATGACCGGCCAAACGGCGTTCCCGGGAGAACGGCCCGTTCCGTTTCGACCGATGCAGCCACCACGACGATTCCCCCCGGTCTCGTTTCGGTGTCGCGACAACGGGTCGTGCCACGCCCTCGTTAACGGGATTTCGCGGGGAACAGTTCGGACAGCATTTCCAGCAGGTTCCTTACAAGAATGCTCGACGCATCTTTCTGCACTTGATTGGTCGTCAACCACGTCTCGTAGCCGCCGAACTGGTGTTGTTCGGGCGTTGGCAAATAACCATATCCTCCGTTCGCCAGAGACACAACGAACGTGTCGGCGGCGGGGCTCTTGTCTTTCAGTTCCAGGCCAATTTCCGCGAACACCTCGAACGGCAACGCGCAAATAGCGAGGTCCCCGACCCGCACGGCCTGAACGATGACTTTTGTCGTGGGCGGCTTCGCGGCCAGTTTGAGTGTCCGTTGGGCGTATATCTTGGCCAGGCGTGGCAACTGTGTCTCGCCTTCCTTGTCGACATTGACAATTCGTCCGGCTCGCTTGATCTGTTCCGCCGTCGGTACGCGATGTTTCAACGTGATCTCCCGCTGCATGGCGGCAAGTGTCACGTTGGACTCTGTGGACTCGATTTGCTGAATCGCTCGCGTGGCCGCATCGGCCGCCTTACCGGCGACGATCCGAATCTGCTCGTACGGCTCGCGTCTGGGACGGGGATTGCGGAAGTTGAGATTGTTGACATCGCCACTGGTACCGTTCGACAACATGGCGACGAATCCCTTTGCCGGGCGGACCATTCGGACCGGCATCAGCCGAGCAAACTCGCCAAAATAATCGGCAGACATCTGACCGCCCGTGTTTCCAACATAATGGAGTGAGTAGTTGGCGAACACGGCCAAGGGCAACCCCTTCGCGTCGGCAACGTAGAGGACCGAGAGTTCAGGATCGGTCGG
This sequence comes from uncultured Pirellulaceae bacterium, assembly GCA_964395615.1. Taxonomy (GTDB): domain Bacteria; phylum Planctomycetota; class Planctomycetia; order Pirellulales; family Pirellulaceae; genus CAYNDU01. Next base: position 3,070 of record CAYNDU010000244.1, read on the forward strand.
GCCGGCCGGGTTGATAAGAATTCTGTTGTTTCGTGGCGGGTTCATCTTCACGATGTCCGTCGTCTCGCCAAATGGATTGACGGGAACGGTGCCCGGCTTGAGAAACCACCGACGATTGAACACCTCATCGGGAATATCACACCCCGACCATCCGACTCGTGCCGGCTGGCGATGCTCGCAGGCCTGAACCATCGCCTCAACGATGCCGTCCCGAAGACGCCGCTGGTAGGAAAGTTCCTGCGCCGTCTTGTGCTCGGCATTGGCAAACGGGGCGGAATGCGTGTGCGTTGAGGACACCAACATATGTTCCGTTGGAATGCCGGTCGCCTTCGAGACCAGCGCTTTGGCTGGATCCAACACGTCGCGATGAACCATACAACTGTCGACCAGCGTCATCACGATGCTGGTATGGCCATCATCGAGTACCAGGCAACGGACGTGGAGCGGATCGTGAGCCGAATCCGTTGGGCGGGGCGAAAAGGAGCCGCGAGGAGCCAGTGGCCACTCTTGCGGTGTGATGTCGACTTCTGATGTGCCGGCTCGCAATTCGGCGCGTGCCGCCGACGGCAGCACGTACGGAATGGTCCACGTTGCAATGATCAGCAGCAAAAATGTTCGGCGCATTTCTTGACCCTCGGCTTCGTCGTTTTCCTCGGACAGGCTAAGCGTATGGCAATTCAGTGGCCATTGACAGTCAACCCTGTTTTCGTCGAACCGCCACGCCGACGGTGTGAGCCGTATCGACTCGGAGCTCGGAACGAATGTGCTCTCTCGCCATTCGGAACACATTCTCGCATAGGATGAAACGAAGTGGTAGTTCGGCAATGCCCGTCAAATCAGTCGGCGACAACTCGGACAGGGCCCCGGAAAGAGCCATCCCCCCGCAGGACGGGCAGACGGAGAGCCTGGCGAGAACGGCCGAGACGGTGATCGAATGTGGCGGGCGATCATGTTACAACAGGGGACGGAGGTTGGACCGATGAAAACCGTACTCATGATGGGGCTCGGCATGCTGCCGATCTGCATTGCCCTGACGACCGCGACCATCCGGGGCGAGGCTGGGGAGCCAAAACGAACGAATCCCATGCTCATTGAAACGAAACAACTGAACTCGATCCTGGCCGACAGGAACCTTCGAGTGCTCGACACGCGCTCTTCGGAAGAGTATGCCGAGGGGCACATTCCGGGTGCGGTGCACGTTGACGTGGGTGACTGGAAGTCGTTGGCGATATCGGATCGTGGTCTTTACGATCAAGCTGGCTGGGATCGGAAACTCGGGGCAGTGGGAATCACGTCAGATTCACGGGTCGTTGTCTACGGCGATCGACTTACCGATTCGGTCCGCATCTGGTGGCTGTTGAAGTATGTGGGGGTCAACGATGTGGCCCTGCTAAACGGCGGCTGGAAGACATGGGAGACGTCGGCCGGTTCGGTAACTACGTCCACGCCGACGCTGAAGACGACCACCTTTCACTCCAAGTTTCAGGCGAGCCGACTTGTGGAAATGGAATCGCTCAAAAACTCGCTGGGCACACCGAAGTTGAAGGTCGTCGACACACGCAGCGACAGGGAGTATTCGGACGGCCGCATTCCCGGTTCGGTCCACCTGGAGTGGACGGAACTCGTGAACGAAGACGGTCGCTTCAAGACGAAGGCACAACTGCGAGAGCTGTTCCGCAATCGAGGCATTGTGCCTGGCGAAACGGCCGTCTGTTACTGACAGAGCGGCGGACGGGCCTCGGTCGAGGCCTTTGCTTTGGAGCTTGTCGGGTATCACCATGTGAAACTGTACTTGCCTGGATGGGCACAGTGGGGCAACGAACCGAAGGCACCGATTGAGCTCCCATCAAATGACGATCATTGAAGTCAATTCAAACGGAGGAAAGAAGATGCTCAGATCCGTGTGTGTGCCGCTCCTGGGAATTGCACTAACGGGCCTTGGGACGTTGGCGAGTGCAGGCGACGCACGGCCGAATATCGTACTGTTGTTGTGCGATGACATCGGAGCGCACGAACTGGGCATCTACGGTCACCCGGACCACCAGACTCCGAATCTTGACGCGATTGCCCAGGAAGGCATCTTTTTTGAAACCGGTTATGCGACCCCTATCTGCCATCCCACACGGTTCCAGATCATGACCGGCCAATACGGCCATCACAATGGCGTGTATCACTTTCCCGGGCGGCCGGGAGGGCCGGCCACTTCCGGCAAAGGAGCCGACAACATCACGTCCCATCTGACGATCGGCAAGGTCTTTCAGCAAGCGGGCTACGCGACGGCCCAGTGTGGCAAGTGGCAACTCAGCGGCAAGATACCCGATCTGGTCGTCGAGGCAGGTTTCGACGAGTACTGCATGTGGGCCTACAAGCAAAACCTTCCGCCCGGTGTGGAACACCGCGGGCTTTACGAGGGAGGCACAAAGACGGCCCGATACTGGCATCCCTCCATCGTCAAGAACGGTAAGAAGCTACCAACAACGATCGACGACTACGGACCGGACATCTATTCCGACTTCGCCATCGATTTTGCTCGCCGGCATCGCGACAAACCGTTTCTGATCTATTATCCAATGGCCCTCGTGCATGCCCCTTATTGGCCGACGCCCGCGGATCGGCCGATCGATTCCGAGAAGAACAAAGCCGGCAAGAACAACTGGCGTTCCAACGTTGAGTATACCGACAGAATTGTCGGCAAGCTGATCAAAGCCCTGGAGGAGATGGGCGAGCGAAACAACACGTTGTTCATCTTCATTGGCGACAATGGCACGGGCGGCAATGGAAAAGGGCGCACGACGGAAATGGGATGCCGCGTGCCCTTTATCGTCAATGGACCGGGGATCGTCAAACCGACAGGCGCATGCCGTGAACTGGTCGATATTTCCGATGTGCTTCCAACCTGCTGTGAGCTGGCCGGCATCGAATTACCGAAAGACGCAGTGATCGACGGTGTTAGTTTCGCAGGCTACCTCCGCGGAGATTTGACACCACGCAGAGAGTACATTTACCAGTACCTGGGCGGCGGACGTGTCGTTCGCACTCGCCGCTGGCTACTCGAAAACAACTCCCTCCAATCGTTCGGACAATTATACGATTGCGGCGATTCGCGCAACGGCGAGGGCTACCGAAATGTCACTGATTCGAACGATGCCGAAGTCGTCGCAGCCAAGGCGCTGATGCGCAAGATCCTGTCCGACAAGCCGGTTCCCGCGGTCCGAAACTCTGATGGCAGGAAACCGCGCGGCAAGAAAAATGCGGGCCGTAAACGAGCAAACAAAGACAAGAAAAAAGACAAAGGTGCGGCGTAGCCGTCTGCTGAGCTGCTAACCCGGTTGAGCAGCGCACGGTCGCCGTATTTCCCGGTTGGAAACTGTCGTCGGACCAAGAGGAGAATCGAGCCGATGATCGTACTCGAGTGCCCGCGAGTGAAGAACCGATGGACTCGGCGGTCAGGCGATTTGCCGATGAAACATGATATGGCGCCCGTTGGGCGTCGACCCGTCCGGTTCGTCGCCGCCATCATTGTCGCGGGGTTTCTCACAGCTACGGTGCGAGTCCCTTCTGCCGAGGCTGCTGATCCACCCAGGCTCAGGCGAGCCGACTCGTTCCTGGGCGTGCACTTTGATTTTCATGCCGGAACGGACTCGACCAAGGTCGGCGCGCGCACCACACCGGACATGGTCGAGTTGGTGATCAACAAAGTCCACCCTGATTACATTCAGATCGACTGTAAAGGGCACCCAGGATACTCAAGTTACCCGACAAGGGTCGGCAATCGGTCGCCCGGATTCGTCGGCGACCCGTTGCGCATTTGGCGGGATGTTACCCGCGCCAGGGGAGTCGCACTGTACATGCACTACTCGGGAGTCTGGGACTATCACGCTGTGGCCACGCACCCCAAGTGGGCGGCGATCAATGCGGACGGCAAGCCCAATACCAAAGCGACGTCCGTCTTCGGCCCCTATGTTGATCAACTGATGATCCCCCAGCTTCGTGAACTGGCAGGACAGTATGGTGTCGATGGCGTCTGGGTCGACGGTGATTGTTGGGGCACGACGCCCGACTACGGCCGGAAAGCTACAAGCGAGTTCCTGGAACAGACCGGAGCTTCGGCGGCACCACGCAAGCCGAGCGACCCGTTTTGGAACGAGTGGATGGCCTTTCATCGTGAGCGGTTTCGCAAATACGTTCGACATTATGTCGATTCGATGAAAGACGCCTATCCGGAGTTTCAAGTCATAAGCAATTGGGCGTTCAGTGACCATATGCCCGAACCTGTTACGGCGGACGTGGCCGGATTGTCAGGAGATTTTTCGCCCGATAACAGTATTAACTCGGCCCGTTTCTCAGCCCGGTGTCTCGAAAACCAGGGCGTGCCCTGGGACCTGATGTCGTGGTCATTCAGTCGCAAGACGCGGCGGCAAAAGCCGGCCGTCCAATTACAACAGGAGGCGGCGGTCGTGCTCGCCTTGGGTGGAGGATATCAGGCCTATTTCAAACAGGACCGTGACGGAGCAATTCGCGATCCCAATGAGATGGACGTGATGGCACAGGTGGCCTCGTTCTGCCGTGAACGACAACCATTCTGCCACCGCTCGATCGCCGTGCCGCAAGTCGCGATCCTCTACTCGACCGAGGGGCATTACCATCGATCAACGCGACTCTTCCACTGGGCAGGAAGTGCCGGAACCGGGATCCTTCGCAAGGCACTGACGGCATGCCTGACCGACCAATTCAGCGTCCAGGTAGTCAGCGAACACCATCTGCATGGCAAACTGGCCGATTGGCCAGTCGTTGTCGTGCCCGGCTGGGACTATTTGGACCCGATGTTTCGTGACGAATTGGCAGATTATGCCAGGTCGGGAGGTCGGCTGATTCTGATCGGATCCGGACCCGCCAAACTGTTCGCCAAGGAACGAGAGGCTGCGGCCGGCCAGGATTCGCCCTACGTTGTCGTCGAGTCCGTCGATGCGTCGTTCGCCCAAACCGTGAGGCGGGCATTTCCCAATCCGCTCGTCCAAGTGACCGGATCCCACGACGTCGATGTCAGCATCCGGTCACTGAACGATCAGCTTGGCGTTCACCTGGTCAACGTGTCCGGACCGCACGCCAATCCACCTGCCGAAGGGATTTCGCGTGTCTCTAGCGTTGGACCGCTGACTGTCTCCCTGCAACTGGACCAGGAACCCAAGTCCATCCGGCAGCAGCCGGGCGACCGGATGCTGCCCGTCACGTGGCGCGACGGTCGAGCGGTCGTCACTCTACCTGAATTGAAACTCTACTCGATCCTGACCGTCCAGCACTAACGCGTTGGAACATGAAGTAACCGTGCGACCTGCAGGACGTCCGGGGGTGCAGGAACGGGCTCGCGTAGCGGTTGGGCTGAGCAAGGTGTTCACTG
>CAYNDU010000245.1:0-8459 GCA_964395615.1 uncultured Pirellulaceae bacterium
GATCACGCGTGGTACGCCCCACTTTCGCAGCTTGCCACAATTAATGTACCACTCCAATTATCCTTGTCGAGCGATGCAGTAGGGACCCTAGCACAAATCAGGGCAATACGAAGAAACGTGATAACGGAACAAAAACAACAACAGCCATTAGCCCGCTAATGACTGCTCCTGAGATCGCAATTAGAACGGCACCAAAGACGGATTTCTCGAAAAGAGCCATAACGGCTATGAACCAAATGACGGAGCCTACTAATCTGCCGAATGGTACAAGTGAAAGTGCGGTGGTGATTGCGCAAATCCCGATGCACTTCAGCATGGTCGGCTTAAACCCATCGGTTTTGAATGGGTCCGTATCCTCTTCTCCGATTATCCATAATGCCAAGGCGAGGCTAGTCGTAGAGAACAGGAATGCAATGACAAGGAAGACAGAATAGAAAATCATGACCTGCAAGATGCACTCCGGAAAGATGTAGAGGATTTTCGAATTGCGATCGACGAATGTGGATATCCAAGTTTCCGCCTATCACCTGTAGGCGGCACTGTTGCTTCCTACCACGCAGGCGGATGATTCTCGTAAGTTGTATCATAGCCTCTAGTTGCTTGCTCGTCACGCGGTTCTGTGCGTGATAGGCGGCTTCTGGTACCGCCAGGTCGTCCCCGGTCGGCTACCGTGTGAGCACGTACGATTTCATTCTTTTTGGCCCAATCGTGACCGGTAGCACGACGTTGTACCGGCGATCGATGGAGTGAACCTCGGTGTGGGACGGGCTGGACTCCTGAACCGTAACGTGGTCCGTCAGACCTGTGTAATAGACGTTGACCACGAGATTCGTCTTAACTTCATGGTCGAGTGGATTGTGCACGACGAGCATGCCGCACTCATCCAACGCGGGATTAACGTGTAACATCCAATCGACATCACGTCCATCGGCTCGTCGTCCGTGAATCACGTCGGATTCCAGAATATCCCGATGACTCTTGAACCAACGGACCCAGTTCGTTACGAGTTCTCGTGTCGCATCGGTATCAAACAAACGTGGACCGCGGTAGCATGCCTGCACGCCAAAGCCCAGATTCGACGTCAACATCTGCTGGTAGTGCTCCAGGTGGTCGGCCAGCGGTTCGATGGTCGCCGCCGCACCGCCCCCGTGATATTGTGTTAATGGGACGAACATCCAACCCATGCTGGGCGTCTTGCTCCACGTCCCATCGAAGATATTCTGCCGAGTGTGGACCACTTGTTGAGCTCGCGGGAGCGACCAGTTGGTTTCGCGATAGCCCATGCCACACTTATTGGATCCGGACAAGTAATAGAAGTCGGGCACATTCAGGTAGATTCCCCGGCCCCGACACCATTTGTAGAAATCGCTGATCACTCGCCATTGGGCCCAACGGGAATCGGGCCCGCCTTTCTGCAGCGGTGGTCGAGGCGTAATGTCCAGATCGCCTGGGTAGGAACCGTCGTGCTCTAGCAACCGAAATCCGGTCGTTTCGTAGAATTGGTAGAGTTTTCGAAAGTAGTCCTGACCCCACTTGGAGGTCAGCGCCGGACAGTTGCCGAACGTGGGACTCTGACCGGGCGGTGACACAACGTCGTTACCACCACCCACGCGACGACTGGCCAGAAGCGAGTAGCCACCGATCTCCACCTGCTTTTGCCGAGCATAGTCGGCCACTCGTTTCCACATGGCCAGGTAATCCGCGTTCTCGTTTTCGATATTGAAACCACTACCAAACGAGAGAATCACCATTTCGAATCCGACGGCTGCCGATTGATCGATGGCTGCACGTACCGTCTGTTCATCTCGAGCGTTTCGGAGATGCATCATGAGCGGGTTCTCGGTAATCCACGGTGCGATCACTCGATACATTCGTCGCAGGGCCAGACTTCGGCGCTCACGATCCGTCGAATCGTAAATCAACTCAAACGCTCGGCAACTTGTGAACTCTTTACCGGGCGCGACTTCCTGAGCAGGACCGTATGACGGTGCCACTTCGAGTAACAGCGGTTGCTCACGACGGTAGTTGACTTGAGTCCGGTACGCGGGATCGCTTCTCCAATGAACGATGTGTCGATTGGCGTTTTCGGCGACGAATCCACCAAATGCGAAATCCGTTTCTACGTGCAGTTGATTCGGACGGGGCAGGGGAACTCCGTCGCGCGTTTCCACCCAGTTGCTCGACTCGACCACCGACAGCCGTTCACTGGTAAACTGGTCGAGTATGACTGTCTGCTCGCCACGATTCGCCACGGTCATCCACTTACAGAATGCCGGAAGCCCGTCGTACAACTCGTAGTGAATGCTCACGACCATCTGCCCAAGTGCTTTTCGATCCGCGACAGCGTTTGCCTTCTCCACGTTCTTCGCAGCCTTTCCCTTCGTGTTGCCGGACACGGAAGAGTCGGGTTTTGAAGGAATCGCCGACAAGGCGTCGGAAGGCAATTGATAGTCCATGCGCAAGTGCACACCCGCCGGTGGCCACGATACGTTCGGCCCATGATGCCGGACTCGTTTCCATTGCATTCGCGGTTCAACGTCCAGCAGCTCCCAGCCGGTCAGCCGGAAAGCCGCCGGGTTACTCTTCAGTTGGTCGAGCCACTCAGGCAGGAGAAACGCTCGGTTCGGCTGCCCCGTGAGTCCACCGACTTGGAAGGAGTGGCCGCGCAGAGTGACCAACGCTTCGGGCTCGACGGCTCGAATCACCCCTCGATTCATGACCAGATCGTCCAACGCGACGGTTGCCCCGTTCGGTGCGAGGGAAAACGCTCGACGAACCAGTCCGTTCGCCAGCACGAGCCGCTTGCCGTTCCGAGCCGTTCGATAGGCGCGAGCGGCGAACGGATGGGAATCAATGAGCCAGTCGGATGGTGGGGCGGTGGGCCACGCAGGTTCGACCGGTAACGACTCGAAGTTCCCAGCTCCAGCATCGGCGATCGGTAAGAACAACGAGATGGACAGAAAGAGGGTAGGTGCAAGCTCGTGGTTCATGTGAGTCCAGTGCAAACAGGCTTTTGCGTGGGAAGATCATTCGCTCAGGCGACTTTCGCAGGATCGCGCTGGACGACAGGCCGTTTATCGTTCGCCGCGACGTCGATGGTTGAAGCGATGCCTCAACGCGTCATCGTATCCGCGTCATTGTATCACGGGCCGGTATCGCTTTCGCGTCGTCGTCGACGCCTTATCGCCCGACGGGGCCGAGCTCCATTGAAAGTCGTTCGTCGCGGACCAGGCGTACTCGGACGGAAACGGGCACTCCTCCCGTCGCGAAGTCTTTCGGCGACTAATCTTCCCGCTCGATCATCTTTCTGGTCGCATTTTCGTCATCCAGAAGAGGTTCTCCCTCCTCCCACTGGGCCAGAGCTCGTCGGGCGGCCGAGACACCGAATCGCCAGAAGAGGGCAGGGCGAACCAGGAATTCGAGCAGAGTGCTCGAAACCAACCCTCCGATGATTACGGTGGCTACCGGATAGAGGATCTCTTTGCCCGGCTCACCAGCGGCAAGTGCCAGCGGTATCAACGCGATGCCGGAAGTGAGTGCGGTCATCAGGACCGGGGCCAAACGCTCCTTTCCGGCCCGTACCATCATGTCTACCGACCAGGTCTCACCTTCAAACGCAACGAGATGCAGGTAGTGGTTAATGAGCAGAATTCCATTTCGCGAGGCGATCCCGCAGAGTGAAATGAATCCTACCATCGCGGCGACAGTGAGCGTCTGGCCGGTAAGGTGGAGTGCGGCAACCGAACCGATAAACGCCGCGGGCAGAGCGATCATGACTTGCAACGACAGGTTAACCGATCGGAACATGGTGTAGAGCACCAGCAGCATGCCGACGAGCGCGAGTGCAAACAGCGCGCCGATCATTCGCGAAGCTGATTGCTGACTTTCAAACTGGCCCTCGAAGCTCAGGAAGTAACCGGTGGGCAGTTCTTCCTCGTAGGGTCGCAAACGCGTCTGAATCTCGTTGACCACGTCGACCAGTCCTCGTCCGCTTGTATTACACTGAATGACAATACGCCTTCGCACTTGTTCGCGATTGATCGTGTTCGGACCGGCCGCTCGGTAGACATCGGCCACGGCGCCGAGGTTGGTCGTCCCGCCTTCCGGGAGATCCAGGGACAGTCGCTTTACGGATTCGAGATCTTCACGGAACGGCTCGTCCAATCGCACCAGGAGGTCGAAGGAGCGTTGTCCCAGTACGACTTGGGAGATGACACGTCCATGCATGGCCGTTTCGACATACTCATTGATATCCTGGCTGGTCAAACCGAATGTAGCCAGTTTTTCTCGATCGATTTGGATGCGAAGCTGAGGTATATCGATTTGCGGTTCCACCTGTAAATCGGTAACGCCGGGCACGGTGCTGACGATCTGGCGAATGGACTCGGCGTGCTGCCGCAACAGACTCAAGTCGTCGCCAAACAGTTTGATCCCGATCTGGGCCTTCACGCCGGACAACATGTGAGAAATCAGGTGTGCCAGCGGCTGCTCAACGCTCGTAACAATGCCTGGTATATCGGCAAGCGCCTCGCGCAGATCGGTCAGAATTTGCTCTCGATCGCGCGCAGAATCAGTGTCAATACTGGCGATGATCTCGGAGATGTTCACGGTCACCGCGTGCTCGTCCAGTTCCGCCCGGCCTGTCTTACGAACGAAGGCGACGATTTCATCCACGCGCTGCAATCGCTCCTCCACCTTTCGGATGATCTGTTCCGATGTTGCCAGCGACGTCCCCGGAGGCAGGACAACGTTGATCTGAACCGCACCCTCATTGAACGGTGGCAGAAAGTCGTTCTCCAACATCAAGGCTCCGCCAATTGCGACGCCAACGGATGCGGTGACGGTCAACAGGACCGCCCAGCTGTTGCGCACACTCAAGCCGATCAGCAGGCCGGCCAGCCGTTTGACGGTTCGCAGCACAAACGCATCACCGCGTTGGGAGGAACGTCGCTGGGACGGCAGCAACACGTATGCCAGTACGGGCGTTACGGTAAGCGAAACAAGCAGGGAGGAAAGAATCGATACGATATAGGCGATGCCGATCGGCGTGAACAGCCTGCCTTCCATCCCCTGCAGCGCAAACACAGGAAGAAAAACCAGCACGACGATCAGCGTTCCAAACACGATCGGATTCCGAACCTCGACGCTGGCTCGGTAAACGACAAGCAGCGTCGACTCGGGTTTCTGTCGATCAGAGTTTTCGCGCAGCCGACGGTGGACATTCTCGACGCCTACTATGGCATCATCGACTAGCTCACCGATGGCGACGGCCAAGCCGCCGAGAGTCATCGTATTGATCGACAGGTCGAAATAATAGAAGGTCAGTCCGGTAATCACGACCGAGAGTGGTATTGCGGAGAGCGTTATGAGTGTTGTGCGGAAGTTCATGAGAAACAAGAACAAGACGGCCACGACCAGCAAGCTTCCGTCGCGCAAAGCGTCGATGACGTTTTCGATGGCCAGATCGATAAACACTCTTTGCTCATACAGTTCCGTATTCACCCGAACATCAGCCGGCAACGATGACCGCAGCGAACGCAAGGCTTCCGTAATCTGCCGCGAAACCTCGCGAGTGTCGGCATCCGGCTGTTTATTGACGGTCAGGATCACGGCCGGCCCGCCCTGGAAGTTGGCGACCGGCCCGTCTCGCGTTTGCGCTTTTCGGCTCGGCCCTTCCTGGTAATTCCTGACAAATGCTGCGCTGTCTCCTCGTTTTACCTGAGGCCCTTCAAGGACTCGTGCCACCTGTCCAACTTGAATCGAACGACCGTCACGGATCGTGATGACGACCTTCTTCAGATCATCAGTTGAGCGAATTCGACCGAGACTGCGTACGAGAAGCTCCTGGGGACCCTGCTGGTCCAGATACCCGCCGGTCGCATTACCGTTACTCTTCGAGAGCGCCTCTTTCACGTTGTGCAGCGTCACGCCGTATCGAAGCAGTTTTCCTGGATCCACCAGAACCTGGAACTGTTTGCGCTGACCACCCATGACAAAGACTTGCGATACGCCGGGAATTGTCAGAAGGCGTTGTCGCACCACCCAATCGGCCAACGTTCGGAGCTGCATGGGGTCCGTTGAACCATCCTCGCTCCAAAGGCCCATGATCATGATCTGGCCCATCACGGAAGAGATGGGGGCCAATTGGGGCACGAGACCTTTCGGCAATCGATCGGCCACCATGTTCAACCGTTCGGCGACAATTTGCCGGTCATCGTAGATGTCCGTGTCCCAGTCGAATTCCACCCACACGACCGACAACCCGACCCCCGACACCGTCCGAACGGCCTGGACACCCGTGGCACCGTTTAAGGCGGTCTCCATGGGAAATGTGATTAACGTCTCAACTTCTTCCGGTGCCAGGCCGGCGGCTTCCGTCATTACCGTGACCCGAGGCCTGTTGAGATTGGGAAACACGTCGATGCCCAATCGGGCGATCTGCCAAGCCCCGTAGACGACGAGAAAGAGAGCCGTGGAGACGACGAGCAGACGATTACGAAGTGAAAATCGCACAATCGACTGTAACATGTGTCAGTTCCTTCGACCGTGTGTTGATGCGCCCGCGAGTTCTGAAAGTTCGTGATGCCCGCGGCCAGTGGAGCGCCGACCTCCTGCTCCCTTGCCCCCAACGTTTCGCGCCGGTGCAGTGAAGACACCGTCCCGAGTGCCTAGTGTCCGTGTCCCGCGTGCGGATCAACGCCAGACCCTGTCTGGTTCTTCATGGCCAGATGCAATTGGTAGGCACCTGACGCGGCCACTCGATCACCGATATTCAAACAGTCATCGTTGGCGATGACGGCCGACTGCTGGTCGCTGTATTCGATGTGTACGGGAATCCGGTGAAAATGATCACCGTTCTGACGAAATACAAACCACTCGGCTCCCTCCTGAACTACGGCACCAAGCGGCAACACGATGCGCTTCGGCCAGCGTTCGACCGGAACCTCTAACTCGACTCGTTGACCGGGCCGTAGTTTCCAGCCGATGAATCGGTGCCCGGTCTCCGTCCGAACGTTGCGCACCAGTTCGTTGCGAACTTCCAGGTAAAACCGCAGCGTGCGCGACTCCCGCTCGATTTGGTTATCAACGTACAGAATTGTGAGATCGGAAACGACCAGCGGGTCCGAGCCCGGTCGGTCGATCACCGCAGTAATCGGGAGCCCTTCGGTGGCAGCGTTTTCGAGCTGTCCCGCATCTTGCTCGAACGCCAACCCTTCAACATACAAGCGGCAGTGATCGTCCAGGGTGCAGAGTCTCGCCCCTGCCTCGACATGTTGTCCAAGTGTCACAGACAATCGACTCACCTGCAGGTAGCTTTGATGATCATCGGACGGACCGTGTTCGACATGTTCTGGAGCGGCAATGGTCACCTCCCTAAGCAACTGACGTTTTTCGACGATATCGTTTACCTGCGGCTCAGACAGGCCGTGCAATATCAGGGCCTGGCGTTGAGCACGCAACATGGCCTCGGTCTTCTGCAACTCGTATCGTTGCTCGAGCAATCGTTTGGCGGCAATGGCTCCGCTCGACGTGATCTTCTCCAGGCGCTTCGCCTCCTGCCGTACCACATCCAGTTGCTCGAGTGTTTGGAGGTAGGCACTCTGTGTGTCAACCAGGTCCTTGTGGGTCAGCCGCAATCGGAACAATGGTGTGCCCGGACCGACGGCCTCTCCCTCGATCGGGATCACGCTTGAGACAATTCCCGTCAACGGTGCAGAAACGGCCATTTGCGATCGACCCGGCCGTTCACGAATGAAGGCAGGCACGCGAACGGTTCGCGAAAAATCACTCAGCTCGATCGACATCAGGCTGAGCCCGACGTTTTCCTGCCCCTGTTCGCTCAACTCAATCATCGTCTTCGGATCGTGGCCCGGATGATCATCTTCGGCATGACCCGGCGGCTCGGCGTGCCCTTCGTCCGGCCCCGGAGCTCCATGATCAGACTCGTCGTGTCCGGTATCTTCCTGCCCGATTCCAAAGTGCGCAGCCCATTCGGGCCAGTGATCCAGGCTGTTTCCAGCCCATATGCCGGCCCCGAGCATAATCAGCGAGACGAAGGCAAGCGATGCATAATACGATCCGCCGCGTCGAACCGGCTTCTCGCCGCCCGATGTCGGATCGTTTCCCTGAGTTTCTCCATCGTTTTCCGGCACCCGGTCCACTCGAACCGACGTCTTTCTGGATCCCGTAGTCGTCACTTTCTTGCTCCTGGTCGTACCGTTTCCGCGCCTCGTCCGTTGTTCCCGCGAGCGGTCACATTGGGAAAAGAAACGCAGGGAGGCCTTGTCATGGGCGATCGGCGTTATGATCGAAAGGAGAGTTTCGATCAGAGCGGGCTAGAGCAAGAACCGCTCGTTGAGAAGAAACCGGGGCGCCGAAAATGCCGCGTCTCCTGTCGAGCCTCGGGCGCCAGGCCGATCCCAACCGTCCGCCGGTGCTTGCTGCTCTCGTGAATCTGC
>CAYNDU010000246.1:0-8458 GCA_964395615.1 uncultured Pirellulaceae bacterium
CAGATGATGACAGTAAACCTGTTGTCGGGTCAGCAACGGCACGAGAATGGCCGCGGCGACCAACAGGCTAAATCCGGGTGCCAGACGCCAGGGCATGCCATGCTGGGTCCACCCGAGCAACACGGCCTGGGAGACCATGTCGCCATTTAGAAAGCCGAGGTAGATGATAACCAGGGCTTGAAAGAGCCTGCGAATGGCACGAGGCACGGGTCGCCGTGTCAAACTCATCCAAAGCGCACCGAGCAGAAGTGCTACCGAACCCAAGTCACGAACCGACACACGTAACCATGGGCGTTCGGGACGCTTTCGCCGCGCTTTCGAGGCAGCGATCGGAAGATGAGACGCCAGCGCCTGGCTCGTCATCGTCGCCCCGGAGACTCCTTCCACCGGCTCTCGTTCGACAGTCATAGAAGCCAGTTCTCTTAATGTCTTCCCCTGAAATAGAGACCAGAAGTACCGGTCCTCGCGCACATAATTGACATATGGCTGGTTGTCATAACTTCTACGAATCTGCAGACCGGCCACGGTCAGATCGCGGTCCAGGACGACGAGCACGTCACTCGGCCCCTGGTATCCGTTGAGATGATCGCAAGCCGGCGATGTGCGAAATGCAGATCCGATCGGCCGGCCCTGGGCGTCAAGAATGGTCGTCAGGTACGGATAGGTGGGACTCGGCACTAATCGGCTCGCACCGGCTAGGAAAGGCAAAATCTCACTGGTGCTCAGACGCTCCGGGAACTTCATCGACGGCTGCGCGGTTCCAAAACGACTGGCCATCCCCTCGATGATCGCCAGACTGGTGAGGGTCGCGCCGCTGACCACATCAATATCGGTTCGGCCAGACACCTGGTCGAGTTCGATTCCGTTCCATGACGACAAGAAACGTCGATCGGATCGAACGTCCGCCACATGCTCGGCCGTGTCCGCACTGGCCAGAATATCTACTCCGATGATCCGACGTTGTTCGTCGACAGCAATGACCAGATTGGTTGGGCCGGAAAATCCTACCACCCGATCGCTGGCCGGTGCCGACTGCAAGATCTGCCCGATTGGCTCACTCGCACCATTCAGCACGACCTGGGAACCATCGTCGGTATTCACCTCGCTTAGAGCGGCGGCATCGGGAAGAAACGATTGGATTTGCGTCGTGGTAATTGCATGATGGGGCCGCAGGTGTTGGCTTGCCGTCCAATGTCGATGTTCGGTTCGAATCAGCCCAAAGATGGAGATCAACAGCACCATGCGCAGCGCGTGAACCAGCGGTCCGATCCGGGAACGTCTGTGGCGAGCCCCGGTGCGGAGTGTTTCAATTGGCACTGCCATGAACGATCCCTCGGTCGGCCGTCACTTGACGGGCACGCACTGTACGGCATCGGCGTGCGTGACTCCCCCGGCGTCTTCCGTAGAGACAGTGACCCGTACTTTCTGGCCGGTCGTTCCAATGATCTTGCCAATCGAAATGAACCCATGGGGCAGCGGCGGCCGTTCACTCATATCGATCCGGGCCGATAATTTCTGCTCTCCTGCCTCCACTTCCACCGGGACCTGTGTCCCCCGATTCTTGTGCTCACGGTAAGCAATGCGCACATCGTAGGTGCCGTCCGCCGGCAGCGTTGCCGTGAACTCGATCTTGGCCTTGCTGCCAGGGCTCGCGTACAAGTATCCGTAGGCAACATAGCCCTTCAGTCCTGTTCCATCGTGCCACTTGCCCGTCTTCATGGCCAACAGGTCATCGACAACGACACCCTCCAATGATTCGGGATCGATTCCAGTCGGAGGACCCTCCGCCCGGGCGACCGGAATCTCTTCGGGCATTACGACCGGGTCGTTCACTGAGGATCGACGGGCCTTACCGGGCAATGCCAACAGCTCCTTAAGATCTTCCAGATAGTGCGAATAGACGTCTCTTGGCCAGCACTCGTGAAGTGTGCTAAGCGAGGCCGCTTTGCCGACAACTTCTCCCATCATTCCACCGGTTTTCATTACGCGCGTCGTCCCGAGCGCTTCGTGTGTTTCGCTGATGTTACGACCGGCCATGAAGAGGTTGTCGAGGTTGCGCGAATAGAAACATCGATAGGGTACCGGATACCCGTAACGCCGGTCGACGCGCGCATCAAACTTCGCGATCGAGATGAACGGGTTGTCAGGATAGCGTGCGGAGAATTGTTTCTTGGGATAATGCAGGTCAATCGACCACGTGCTTGGCACCACACCGTCAGGAAACTTGCGTTTGGAAACGACGTCCTCCTTGGTCAGTATCACATCGCCTAGCAAACGACGCGATTCGCGTGGTCCACCGATATACGCCAGCCAGGTGAGTGTCGCTCGACGATGCTCCGACCGCCCGTCCCCATTCTTCATCGCATTGAACGCGCCGTACACCGCGCGGAAATTCCAATCACGAATCGCCTCGGCATCGCCGATCGGATCCTTGTCAAAACCACTCTCCCAAAACCACTGACCGTGATGATCACGCGGGTAGGGAAAATCCTTCATCTCCAATTCAAGGGCCCATGGCGTTTCGGGAAAATCGACATCATGCTCGAGCTCGTTCCAGGCCCACATATTACTCATTCCCATCCGTCCCGTGGGGGTCATCTCGAAATCGGCACCTGCCAGAGCGCCGATCGTTCCATGACCGGTGCAATCGGCAAAAAGACGGCCCGAGATTCTCAGCCGGCGACTCGACCGCGTCTCTAGAACATCAACCGAGATTATTCGCTGGCCCTGCATGGCCACGGCATAAGCGTGGTGATTCAGGAACAGATCGATATTCTTTTCGGCGCGCACTATCGATTCCTTCAGATCATCGCCAAACTCCTCCCGCGTGCCCGGCGACTTCTTGGCATCGTCGGCAAATTCATCAACGATTTCGCCGATCCGGGGAAACTCACCACGCCGCACCAGTCCGTTGGCCCATACGCGAACTTCGCTCGATCCGTTTCCTCCGAGCACGGGTCGGTTCTGAATCAATGCCACGCGGCAGCCCATTCTCGCCGCCGAGAGCGAGGCTGCGATGCCAGGATAACCTCCCCCGATTACCACCAGGTCATAGTCCTTTCTTGACTCCGGCTCGTCGGGCAATTGAAGCAGCCGGCGCCGCCACGTCGGCAGAATGCTCGAGTCATTGGGTGGAGTGAATTCCGGATCCCGCGAGAATAACAGTGAGTCGCACCGCCCCTCGAAACCGGTCAGATCGTGCAGCGCCACTTTAATACTCGCCGAGTCAACGCGTACGGTCCCTCCGTCGTGCCATGACCAATCGGAACCCTGCGTGCCAAACGTGGGTGCAAGTGGTCGATCGTTCACCAGCACCTGGAATCGGCCGGGTTGCCCAGACGCTTTCCAGCGCGCGACCCAGTCCTTTGTCCTGACAAACACGCGATAAGTTCCCGGCTGTGGCAAGGCAACCCTGGTTACCGCGTCAGCCACAGGACGACCCAGCCCGTGTGCCAGAAGATACGGCGACCCCATGGTCTCAATGAACTGTGTGTCGAGCACCCACCCGCCACGCTTCTCGAAACTCTCGGCTTCCACTAGCACCTGGTCCGACGGTGCGTCAGCCACAAGCAACGAGTCGTTCACCGCCGCCAATCCGATGAATAGCACGATCATCCCCCCGTACCGCTGAACCATGAGCCTGTTCTCCACATGTCGGCTTCGAGACTGACTGGATTGATCGCACTCTTCTCGAATGCCATCACTCCCCGTATTGTAGTTCAGCGAAGAGCGTTCAGAAACATCCCTCGCTCGATAACCAGGAGCAGCGTCCTCCCATCAGGAACGCGGGTGCGGACGCGGTTGTATGGAAGAACGTCGATCGTTGATCCAACTCCGGATACTCGGCCCGGTAGGACGTCGACCAGTCCTGAAGAAACGACGCCACCTCTCCTCGCCGAACGAGGGCCCAGACGCTCCCGCCAAATCCGGCCCCGAACGCCGAAGCAGCCACCGCGCCATGTTGTCGAGCCGAGGCGGCGAGGAACTCGGTTTCGGGCACCTGATTCCGAAGACAGCGCGCGCCGCACTCTTGAGAACGCGCCACCAACCGGCCAAACGCGGAACACTGGTCGTCCGTCAGCTCATCTGGAACGGCCGGTATCAACAGGTCGCTCTCCGTGACAAACTGGGTCCACCGATCCTGCAATTCGTCAGAGCCAAACTTGTCGTTCCGATGCTTTGCCAAGACTTCCAACGGCTGAGTGGATTGCGATTCTCGCGAATGCAAAATGTCCGCAAGGCGTAATTCGTCACCACCAGTGGCCTGTCGCCACAGCTTGGCGATCACAGACGAACACTGAGCGACTCGATTATACTTCTCTAGCGCGGCGCGTGTCTTTTCGGCCACGACTCCGCTGACGCCGATTGCAAAGACGAGTTCGGCCGGCAACATCACGCGTCGCTCCCACTGTGTTGGGCAAAACGAATATTGAACGAGTCGATTGGGCTCCGCGCACAGGATCGCTGTATGATCTTGACTTCCTCCGAATGTCCCAACGCCACGATCCCCACTCAACTCCCGAAAAGACTGGCCGTTTTCTACGGTACCGAGATAGGCGGCCAGATCGTTTCGGTTCAAGACATTGGCGCAAAGCGCATCGTCCTGCCAGCGGCGATTCGCATCCACAAACAACAGGAATACCAGAATCATCAAGGCGCTGGAACTGCTCAATCCGGCCGCAATCGGGAGGTTATTGCTAAAGACAAGGTCCATCCCCTGCCAAGGGGGTCCGAGATTACTTATGACACGCCGAACCACTGTGATGGGATAGTTCGACCAGTCCCCGACCGCAACGTCTTCATGCAGATCCAACCGGAAACTACGCTCCTCGTGACGTTCGACGTCGGATATGTTTACGAGGTCATCATCACGAACGGCGGCAACTCCACAAAACCCCTGCCGCGTTGCCGCCAACAAACTGCGCCCGCCGGCATAATCGGTGTGCTTCCCAAGCACTTCAATTCGACCCGGCACGAAGGCGAGTGAAATTGGCGTGTCGGCCGGGTGGCGTGCCTCCAACATTTGGCCCAGCTTTGAGAACCTGTGTGCGTCGTTGAGTGATACCTCGCCCGATTCACCGCCCGCCTTCTTGAGCCATTCGGACACGCGGTTGATATCCCTCAAGCCGGACAGGCGATGCAAGTTCATAGTCGCACCTCCTGCCCACGCAGATGGCCTTCCACACCTGCCACGTCAGCGGGACAGGACAGGTCGAGAACTCCTTCTCTGCTGGCGATCAACCGAAACGAACGACCTTCTTTGCGCAACGCATGCATCACTGCAGCGGGCAGTTCCAACTCCCCCCTTGCCGACCAGTCGATTCCCCTGCAATCTTGAAGGATTTCGGGTGCAAATCTCCAGCAGTTCAGTCCGACCAGTACCGGCGGTTTCAGCCGAGCGAGTTGCTCCGGTGACGGCTTCTCGATAACGGATTCCAGGAACCCGGCGGGTGTTGCGCGGAGAACGGACAGTTGACAAACACGATCGGCAGGGATGTTACTCTGCCTCACCAGAGCGCCGGACTCGAATCCCACGACGGCTTCACCCTTCATCTCTGATAACATGCGCAGAGCGGAGGTCGGGTAACAGTTGTCCGAGTTAAGCATGAGGAATTCGTCGCGCTCAATAAATGATTCAGCGGCCATCAGCGCATCTGCCGTGCCTCGTGGCTGCGGCTGCACGGCGAAGACAATCTCCAGGCGGTCGAGGGACTGCGCCAGGTAATAGTCGCGAATTTCTTGGTGATGGGGAGCGGTCACCAGACAGACTCGCCGGCACCCGGCGTCTGCCAGCCGGGAAAGCAGGTAGTCCAGGAACGGCCGCTCGATTGGCACCAAAGCTTTAAGGCCTTGACGAGCCGCTAGCTGTTGGGCTGCGGAAAGTAGTCCACGGCCCCTAGACGCTCGCATGCGGCTACCACGACCGGCTGCCAAAATCACTACCTTTGTCATCAACGGTCCTTGCCGCAAACGGCGGATCAACCGAATTCGGTAAACTCACGTCTGGCCCTGGAACCGGAGGCGCAAGAAAAACTACTCGTCGGGCCGCCTGCGAGTCTCCCGATTGGCCTCCTTAGTCAGGAGTCGTTTGTCTGGCGCTCACGTAATCGTTTGAAGAGTCGACGAATATCGTAGAACCCGCCGATCGAAACCGTTACTGCCAGAACGGCAAATGCTATCATCCCGGCTACGAGGACGATCTTCCAGAACAACATCCATTGATCGAGTGTCATGCTTTGGCTCGCTCGTTGATTGGTGACTGGTTTTCAGATCCCGAATCGGGTCGATCTGGGAATAATAAAGATCCAAAGAACATCGCGGACGTCGTTCCGGCGATACTCAGCAGCCCAACCCGTGCGGCGGAGATCTTGAAGATGATTTGCTGCGCGGCGCCACTCGACGTGGCGATGTCACGAACGTCGGTCCAGGGGAACCACTGATCCAACCAGGCTAGTCGTTCAGGGGAGTTGCCTGCCAGGGCATTCAGCGACATGCCGATCCCGTGCTGCACGGGACTGAGTCCGACAACCGCGAGAGTCCCGGCCAATAACGCCAGAAACGCACCCGTTCGACTCGCTCGTTTCCAATAGAGTCCGCCCAGCAGAAGCGCAAACGCGCCGTTGTAGTAAATTGCGCCGGTAACCGCCATGTAATCCCAAATGTCATCGCTTCCGTGGTAGAACAGCCCCCAAATCAACACGTAGATGCCAATCACAACGATAAAGAACCGTGTCAGTGCTATTCGTTGTTTGCCGCTGATCTCTCGACCTCGAGCGGCACAAATCGGTGCGACAACGTCCTGTGTAAGCACCGAACTCCAGCATAATAGATAGCTGTCGTGCGTCGACATGAACGCAGCGATCATGCCGGCTGTGATAATTCCGATCACGCCAACGGGAAGAATCTGCCCGAGAAATAACGGCATAGCGTACAGATTCTCTTTGGGAACAAGTCCCGCCGGCATCGGATCGGGAGCCGGATATCCGGCGGGAAAGAACAGGCCGCGTAGCGCATCGTGCTGCAGCACATAGACCAGAGCGCAAACTCCCCAAAAACAGGGAATCAGAAACCGGATGAGGAATGAGATGGAGGCAAGGGTGTATTGTTGTTTGACGGCTTGGGGGCTATCCATGGCCAGCGCTCGTGCCACGGAGGTAGGCCAGATTCCGCAACTGACCAGGCCTAGAAAGGCCATCCAGATAATATAGTCCCAGCCAAAACCACCTCGCATGGCCGGCAGCTTCTTTTTCGCTAAAACCTCAGTTTCGTCAACGTCTGCCGACGCAGTTTCATCTGTGCCCGCACGATCGAGGTCGCTCGGCGTGGGCACGACCGTGTCACTTTCAGGCACGGAAGAACTGTCAGTACGTTGAGTCTCCTTCCGCGATGGCACGGTTCCACTCTCTACCGTCGGGTCGAAACCGGCGATTCCAACTTCCTGCCGAACGGTTTCAAAAATATTGTTCCAGCCCAGGAAGTCGATCGCGAAGTATGTCGCGACTAATAGTCCAATTGAAAGGACAACGAATTGCACATAATCGGAGATCACTACACTGATCATTCCTCCCAGGCAGGTATAGACGAGCACCAGAGCGATTAGGATGCTCATGGCCAAAGGAAGTGCAAAACTGCTATCCGCCAAGCCAGTGATGCCAACGACAAATTTCGAACCAACCTGCAGAAAGAGCCCCATATTCAAGATGCCGCCTAGGGCCATCATGATACCGCCCAGCACCCTAGTCTTGCGGTCGAATCGCTTTTGGTAGAACTCCGGAATCGTCAGAACATTCAACGCGCGCAGTCGAAAGACAATGAAACCGCTGAGTCCGACCAGCAGAGTGACGATCCCGGCTGCCAGACCGATATGTAGCGCTGCCAGGGCACCGGTGAATCCCTTCTGTGCGTTGTACATGACCGTAATCAAACCAAGTTCGGTTCCGGTCATCGTGGCGATGCCGAGCCAGACACCCAATCCCTGCCCCGCCGCGACGAAGTCACTCATGTCCTTCACCAGCTTACGTACATACAACCCGATCCCCACAGAGATCAAAGGGTAGAGGAGCACGATGACCCAATCGAGGGTCGTAAAGTTGGTGGTAGGCAACTGGATAGATCCTAGAGGCACAATCGTCATCTCTCAACAAGTTCTCCGACCCGTTTGGTGCCACACGCCCACGGAAGCACTCGGTCGGTCAGATAACCGCGTAGCGCAAATCACGGGCAGCTCAGTTTTGCGACGGCCAAAGAAACCGACCGCGACCGATTGTCTCACAACCAAATCATCCTTGGTAGATGGGCAATCAAAATCCACACGAAAACCAGACACTCTACCTCTGGTGGCCACTCACTTGGCGGTCGCAGGTCGACGGGCCGAAAAATCCGTGCATGGAACGACCGCACGTCGATGGGTGCTACGTCGAAGGCCGTCAATGACAGGCCGCTCGGGGATCTCCCGCGC
>CAYNDU010000247.1:0-8410 GCA_964395615.1 uncultured Pirellulaceae bacterium
CTCCTATTGACATTTTTCGTTCAGCTTTTGCCCTGCAAAAGCTGAACTGCTCCCGGTCGGGAACGGATGGCAACTTTTGAGTTGTCACCTGGCAGACGTCCTGCGATAATAGGGACAATGAACCTCGCGATGTCCACACGGATGGACTCGACAATCCTGCCCAAGTTGATCGGAATCTCGCGACTCCGATTCATTCCTCGATGTGCCGGAACATTTTATGTGCTATGGGGTTAGAGCTACTGGGTCGGTTGTGGGCGGATCGGCAGCGAAGCGAATCAAGAGGCAGGGCCGACGATGAGTGATACGCCAAGAGAACCGGAATGCGGCCACATGGCTGAGCGTACGGCCGGACCGGTTTCCGGCGCGGGCCCTGGAGCCGACGACGACGGCGAGTCTCGCCAGTCGGGAATCCCGTTGCGTTGGGCTTTCCCACCACGTCGATGGCTCCAGGTGGTCATGATTGTCAGTTGCGTGTTGCTGCTCGGCTTTGGGCTCAAGATGTTGCTCGGCGGTACGTCTGCCGGGTCGGAACAGCTGGTCTTCTATACCGTGCGGCGGGCCGACCTGCCGATCAAGGTTACCGAGCGGGGGAATCTGGCGAGCCAGGTGACCGAGGAGATCACGTGCGAGGTCGAGAGTTTTGGTGGAGATCGATCGGGCAGTTCGGGTACGCAGATTTTGTTCGTCGTTCCCAACGGCAGCTCCGTTTCCACGGGAGATCTTTTGGTCGAACTTGACTCGGCGCCCCTCAAGGAGCGGCTCGACACGCAGTTCCTCGCAACTCAGCGCGCCGAGGCAGAGATGATTCAGGCTCAGTCGAAGTACAAGAATCAGATCACCCAGAACGAGACGGATTTGGCGGAAGCGGTCCTGGAGAAGAAACTGGCCGAGATCGATATGGAGTCGTATGAGAATGATGAAGGGCAGGGAACGTTTCAGATCCAGATGCAGAATGTTGAGATGGAGGTTCAGAAGGCACGGGCGGCCCAGCTGATTAGTCGTTCCGAATTCGCCGCCGTGGAAACGCTTTACGAGCTCGGGTACAAGAGCAAGGGTGATCTGGAGTCATCAAAATTGGTTCTCTTGGAAGCCGATTCCTTGTTGGCGAGTCAGATCGCCAAGCGTCGCCAGTTGAAGAAGTATACGTACACGATGCAGAAGAAGAACTTGAAGGGTTCGTACGAGACGACAATGCGCAACGTTGAACAGGTCAGCAAGACGAACGAGGCCGAGCTGGCCCAATCGAAGGCGGCCAAGGAGAGTGCCGAGCGGGCTTATGCAAAGGAAAAGGACCGGCACGACCGGTACGTGGAACAACTGGAGAAGTGCAAGATTTATGCTCCTCAGGACGGCATGGTCGCCTATTCCACACCTGAGAGCCGGAGCGGCACGGCTGGAGTCGTACAGGAAGGTGCCTTCGTTCGCCAACGACAGAAGATACTCACACTGCCGAATCTGAAGAAGATGCAGGTCAACACGGCCATTCACGAGTCGGTGTTGGATCAGGTCAAAGTCGCACTGCCGGCGACGATCCGTGTCGATGCGTTTTCCGAACGGACCTATCAGGGTTCGGTCAAGTCGGTGGCCGTATTGCCGGATCCGGGCAGTTGGTTCAGTTCCGACATTAAGGTCTACAAGACGGTAGTGACCATTGATGAAGAGGTTTCACAGATCAAACCTGGAATGACAGCTGTCGTGGAGATCTTCGTCGAGCGACTGAAGGATGTCCTAAGTGTTCCCGTGCAGGCCGTGGTTCAGCGTGGGAGCGAAAACTGGTGTTTCGTGCAGCAGAGTGGGAGCGTCGTGCGCCGACCGGTTGCCGTCGGGAAGACGAACGACAAATTCGTGCAGATCATTCGCGGAATTCAAGAAGGTGATCGCGTGGTACTCAACCCGGGCGCTCTGCTTGGCGACGAAGAAGAGCTGGAACCTGAGTCGAGGGATCGAAAAGAAAAATCCGGCAGATCTTCCGGGAAGCCGTCGCAAAAAACGGCGGATCAAGATGCGGATCCAAAGAGCCGGTCCGCAGGGGTCGGCGGCTTGGCTCGGTTTGATCGAAACGGCGACGGCAAGTTGAGTCGAGAGGAATTGCCGGAACAGATGCAGTCGGCGTTTGACCGCTTCGACAAGAACGAAGACGGGTTGGTGGATGCGGCGGAGATGCAGGCGGGCGGTCTGCCAGCGAAAAGTGGCCGGAAAAAGGCGGACCGTCGGCGAGAGGGTGGCAAGTCGGTTAGCACGCGGGCTTCGGAGGGCGAGTCGGAAGACGGCGAGCCTGTGGAAAAGCGTGAATAGCGGTATCCGCCGATTCGATGTCCGGCACGCCGTTCATGGCGGGTCGAGTCTTTATTTTAGAAAACAGCCAGGCAGACGATATGTGGTGGGTGACTCTGCAACTCGGTATTCGCAACCTGATGTTGCACAAACTGCGAAGCTTCCTCACGATGCTCGGCACGATCCTGGGCGTCGGCTCGGTCATCGCCATGCTGGCGATCGGCGAGGGATCAAAGCGGAAGGCGGTCGAGCAGATTCGTCAGATGGGCGCGACCAACGTGATCATCCGCAGTCTCAAGCCTCAGCAGAACAACAGTGCCGAGGACACCAGCAGCGGAACCTCGCAGCAGAGCACGAGTCGCGTTTTGGAATACGGTCTCAAGTACCGTGACTACGAACGATTGCGCGACACGATTCCAACGGTGGTTCGATCCCTGCCCATTTCGTTGTTGCGCAAAGACGTGCAACACGGACATCATCGGCTCAAGAACGCAAGGATCCTGGGGACAACGCCCCATTATCTCGAGGTCAAGAACCTGACGCTTCACCGAGGCAGGTTCCTTACCGACACCGATCTGCATCGAACGTCGAACGTGGCCGTGTTGGCGGCTGGAGCTGCTCGACAACTGTTTGGCTATGAAGATCCACTGCAGAAGGACTTGCTGATAGGGGCGAGCGCCTATCGCATCGTGGGGGTCCTGGGCGAGCAATCGAGTGGCGGCGAGCGTCCGGGGGCAGGCGGTCAAGTCAACTTCAATAACGACATCTATATCCCACTGACGGCCGCTCGACGACGGTTCGGCGAATTGCAGCTGATTGTTCGTGCCGGAGCGTTTGAGTTTGAACGGACGCAGTTGAGCGAGATCACGTTGACAGTCGGACAGGAGCGACTCGTGAGTCAGACCGCGGCCATGGCGCGATCGCTGTTGAAACGAACGCATGTCAACGACAATGATTACGAGGTAAAGGTCCCTTTAGAACTCTTACATCGGGCCGAGGAAGAGAAACGTATCTGGAATCTGGTGCTGGGTTCGATCGCCGGGATCGCTCTGCTGGTTGGTGGAATTGGGATCATGAATATCATGCTCGCGACCGTGACCGAGCGGACACGTGAGATCGGCGTACGACGCGCCCTGGGAGCAAAGCGTCGCGATATTACCGCTCAATTCCTGGTTGAAACGACCGTCCTCTCCGCTACCGGCGGGTTGCTCGGAATCGTCGTTGGGATTGTGATTCCCATGGTCGTCACCATGACGTCCGATATCGAAACGGTGCTCAGTTTGTGGGCCGTTCTGCTCGCGTTTGGAATCTCCGTGGCGACCGGAATCATGTTCGGGATGTACCCGGCTCGCCGAGCGGCAATGATGGACCCGATTGAAGCCTTGCGACACCAATAGGGATCAACCACCTTATGGAGCGATTTGCAACGCCAATTTGCCTGATCCTGTGTCTCGGCATGCTGGTGGCCGCATTCGGATTGTTGGCCATCGACGCACCCGAGCCGAGCGTCGAATTGCATCGCGCTCGGATCGAGGGCGACGACGCCTTCAGCCAGGTGCTCGAACGCGATCTGACTCGACAGATCTGGTTGCGGCGGGGCGTGATTACCGCGCTCTTCGCCGCGGCAGGGATCTTGGGCGTCACGGCCTATCGTTCGCTCTCGAGCAAACGGGGCTGGCCCACGCGCTAGGGTCTGGGAAGGGCCTTACCCTCCGTTCGCTTCCATGGCGGATCGCAAAGCCTCGATCCCCTTGGCGATATCACCCACGCGATCTTCCCCCGCCTCTCGCTCAAAGATGTAGTCGCCCGAAAAATCGGCCTCGGCCAAAATGCGGACAAACGCGGTCCAATCCACGCTGCCGGTTCCGACGACAACCTCCTCGCCCCATTGACCCTTGACCGTGGGACGATGAGCGTCTTTGACATGCACTTGTTGCGTCCGCGGGGCCAACCGAGCCAGTGCCTCGATCGGTTCATCCATGTCGTACAGCAACATGTTGGCCGGGTCGAAATTCACGGTCACGTTGCAGGTGCCCTGTTGAGCCAGCAAGTCCAGGAGACTCAGCAACGTGGCTGCCGATTCCTGCCCCGATTCAAGGAGTAGAAATCCATCCGCTTCGGCTGCCATTTGTGCGAGACAGCGGACGCGCCCGCAGAGCTTCTCGAAATCGGGGTCGTTCGAATCGTGCGGAAGGAACCCGACGTGTGTGCTGACCAGTTTAACGCCCATTTGTTGACCCAGTTCGATTGCCGCGCGGGCCAGTTGCTGGTTCTCTTCCCAGTGTTGATCGGGTACGATCCCGCCCGTGATCCGGATGGCATCGGGCGTCGAATAATCTTCGCCGACCGTCGAAAACATTCCCGATACGACCTGGATTCCCGACTCGCCCAGGATCTGCTGGGTCCCTTCCCATGTGCCCGGATCGTCTCGGTGAGGTGTCAGGCCCAGCTGGACCTTTTTGAGTCCGAGTGCGTTGACTTTTTGTGCCAGGTCTTCGGGTCCGGTCGCTTGCAGTGACCAACTGCACACGCCCAGTTGTTCGGTCGTCTGGATTCTCATGAGGACATTTGCTCCGTGATAGGTGTCTTCGTTCGGTCGTTTCCGAGCGCCGTCGCCCGCGGGCGGAATGAGCGTCGCGTTGAAGGGGGCTGAGGCGCAGCGCCGAAATTCTACCAGGAATTCGCGTTTCGCGAGACTGCCGGTCCGCGATATCCGGCTCGACCGGAGCCAACGGATGTCTGCCGGCGGGCGGATCGAGCCGACCGGAAATCAGCGTGAGTCGTCCGGTCCTGGGATGCGTCGCAATTCCGGGCGAGGGCGGGCCGCCTGTCGAGGTTCGATAACACGGGTCACCGCCGGCGGGCCAGCAGTTTTGGGCAGGGCCGGCTGAGGACCGAGCGAATTTGGAGGCATCCCTACGGGCCCGGGGGAGGGGGCGTTCGGGGGCGGCTGGTCAAGCATTCGTTTAAGCTCGCGAGAGGTCTTCAAGAATCGGGGGAAATCGCCATAGGCCGATCCCGCATTCCAGGGATACACGGTGTTGGCGTCGGGTTGGTACTGCTGGCTGCTGATCTCGGGCCAGTAGCCGGTGTCGTCGAGCATAATCGACTCGAGCTCAAAGGCGAACTGGGCCCGTTCGATGATGTAACCGATGCGGGAGTCGGCGACGGCTCCCAAGGCCTCCCGTGAGTCGGCGAACGCGGCCAGCAGGTCGAGCGCTCGGACACCCGACAGGCCGAGGATGTACTGCAGTCGCGTGCTAAGCAGTTGTTCTTGAGCCAATGCAGCCTGAGCGACCCCAATGGGATACTGATCGCGGGCTTGCTCGAGGGCTCGGATTTCGCGGCGAATATTGCGTTTGATGCCGTCTTCGGTGGCCATGAGATCACGACGCGAGCGTTGATACGTGATGAGTGCCCGCCGGTAGCTGTTGCGCTGTTGCTTGCGGTCGATCGGCAGGTCGAGAGACAGGCCGACACGTGTTTGACTGTTGCGCATCGAAAACCCGAACGGGCGGTTTTTCTCAGTGCTGAGCCGTTGGGAAGCGTTCAAGTTGAGGACACTTCGGAGATTGTCGGCTGCCGTCTTGATGGACCGCCACCGATCTGCCAATTCCCCTCGCCGGTTCATCAAGTCAAGTCGTTGGACCAAGGCGGTCAGCATGGCCTGATCGGTCGTGATGTGCAACGGTGGCAGGCCGGCGAGCGTCTTTTCGAAAATAGCCCGTGTCTCTTGGAGTAGCGTATCGGTGCGAGCCAGTACATCGTCCGAATCTACGGATGCCACTTGCCTTTGAAGTGTTAATTGGTCGATGTTCTGTGACAGAGTATCGAGTCCGGCGAGTACATTCGTGGCTCGGTCGATCAGGGCGACAATGGCCTCGTCCCGGCCGGTCGACAGCGCCTCGTTGAGCCCATCAGCCATGGCGTCAAACTCGGCCTGATAGGTCAATAGCTGGAGCCGTGCCGGCGTCATCTCCTCGACCGAGTGTCCGGCAGAATATGCGTAGGCGCCTTGTCGAGCGACAAGAACGAGCATGCTTTCGATGAGGTCGACCTGGCGTTGGAACACCAGAATCCGTTCCTTCGGCGGATCGGCCTGCTGCAGGCTCACGAGAATGCGGCGGTCGTCGGAGGACTGATACCGGGCCGAATCCAGCCGAAACGTCGCGCGTAAGCGATGCAGGTCCTCGTGCCCCTCGACGGGGAAGCCCAAGCTGGCTCGACCGTCAAGCCAGGTGATCAGGCGTTCGGCCAGCGAGTAATCGGCGTTCAGGATATCCCCGAGTTTTTCCCGAGGCGATTCGGAATGCATTGGCTCAAGTCGATTAAACCATCGCTGAGCCTGTTCCCGGTAGACTTCAACCTGATCTCGAAGCGTGAGTTCGTCCAGCTCGGCAAGGTTGATGTTGATCGGCGTTTCGGTGGGAACACCGAGCGTGATTTTCAAGTCATCCAACGCTTGTTCGAGCGTGTTGCAGGTGCGGATTAACGTGCTGCGACTGCGCAGAATTCCCTGTTCAAACTGATTCACACCGATTGGGTTCGGAGCTCGCGAGATTCCCGAAGCAACTTCCTCTTGGGCCTGTTGAAAGTTCCGAACCTGGGCAAAGTAGTTCTGGGCATTGATCTCCACACCACGATAGGTCCGCAACAGCCGATAGTAACTGGTGGCCACATCCAGGAAGAACTGCTTGCGAAATCGGGTGAAGGTTCGTGCAGCGTAAACCACGTCCCGTTCGGATTGGATCAATTGGTTTAAGACAATGTCGCGCTGGAACACGCTTTGAGTGACACTCAATAGCAGGTCGGAGCTTACGTTGGACGCGAAGCCGGACGGTCCGTTAAAAGTCAACAGAATATTGTTGGCGAAATTGCCCACCAGCCGCCCTCCGCCGGCCAGAAGTTTATCTCCGTTCAGACTGCTCGGCACATTCAGCGTGTTGACCGTCGTGCCGTTGACCCGAGTGTGGCGGTAGTTTGCGTCTACCGAACCCTGACGGGACGTGAGTCGAGTGGCGTAGGAAAACCGATCGATCGAAAGGTCCAGGGCCGCGAGGTACAACTGTTCCTTCTGACGCTGGTAATCGCGACTGTTAAGCAACGCGATCTTGTAGAGCTCGGGTAACGATAAGCGTGGAGCGGGATCGGTCAGGTCGGCCGAAGGGGGCGTCCCAAACGAGCCCGTGTATTCGTCGCGCACTGAACGGAATTCGAGCATCCGTGCAAGGCAAGGGCCCTGCACATCGGACCAGAACTCTTTCTTGATTTCCGGGCTGCCGCGGTTTTGGACCGACGATCCGGCGTCCAACGCGGTTTCAATCGGGTCCAGGAATGGATCCGGCGACCCAGGGGCGGCCCGCGTCACCGGTTCCTGATAGCCGACCCACGAGACCGGATGTGCCGGTACCCAGTGACTCGAACGATGGTCCCGCTCGGGCCCCAAGGCCGGCGGGTCTGGTGGCGGGGCCGGGTCGAGCGAGGGAGTGCCTGAACCGGGCGTACCCGGTGGCGGAAGCGGGACCGGACGAGGCGGCGTCTCTGCCGGAACTCGCGGGATCTTATACTCGTACAGAAAGGGGCCGGCTGGCGGCAACGCCGGATGGTCAGCGTCCGATGGATCATAGAATCGCGACCGAGGATCGGGCCGGATGGAGAACTGAGGTGGAACTTCCCATGGTGTCCCCGTCGATTTCTCGCGTACCAGGTAGTTGGCCTCACGGTCCGCTCGGCGCCGGTAATAAGCGCGATGGCAGCCGGCGTCGCAGGCTACCGCAAGAAGCAAGGCCGCAAGCCACCAACGGCGGCCAACTGCGGGCGAGTCCTTTTTGAATTGGCACATCCGCGTGCCTTCCCGGTTCGTGGTGCTGGAATCGATCGGTGAGATACAGGAGCGACGATGAGCCGAGACGGCGCAGCCCAATCGACAGCATGAGACATCCAACCATCTGATCGACGTATGTCGCCGTGCGACTTTAGCGGTTTTCCGGGTGGAACGGGTTGTAACGAATCTGCGGCGCACGGTTTACGGCAAATGCCGGAGCACGCTAATTCCCGGTATCAGAGAAAATGGGTATCTTAGGAGATCGTGCAGCTTATAACATATCATGCAACAAGGGGTTAGAGGTTAGGGTAA
>CAYNDU010000248.1:0-8349 GCA_964395615.1 uncultured Pirellulaceae bacterium
CGTCGCCACCGCCAGGAAGATCGAAAGCTGATAGGGTCGATTCGGATTCCGCATTGCATTCACGCTTTCTCGCGTTGCGGTTCGGGGAGGTAAAGGGGTCAGGGTAAAGGGGGCAGGAGTCAATTGCCGGAACGGCCCGTAGGGTGCTTCGCACAATTGACTCCTGACCCCTTTACCTCCGTACGTGGGGGGAGGAGACGGGGCAGCGGATTATAGACGGGTCAGGCCGTGACCCGCAACACCGATTTCAGCCTATCCAGGATGGCCTGGGGGTCGGCAACGGCATCGCCGGCCGGCAGGTAGGCATGGTATTGATCGGCTATTCTCAGCCGCCCCCCGACGAGTCGATTCAGGTGATCGATCCGTTCACGGTGTGCAAATCGAAACACGGCGTACTGGTTTTCAATAAAGATGGATGTGATTTGCCACACGGCGGCATCCATTTTCAATTCGGCCCAGTCGAGCAATCTTTGGGCGGCTTTTGGGGGTGGGCCGAAACGGTCGACAAGTTCTTGTCTGAGCTGATCGAGGTCATCGGGATTGGCCACGCGCGTCAGTCGGCGGTAGAGATCGATTCGGAACCGCAGGTCGCCCACATAATCCTCCGGCAGATACCCTTCCCCGGGCAGGCTGAGATCGACCTGTGGCTGGAGGGACACGGGGAGGTTTCTCAGTTTTCGCACGGCATTTTCGAGCAGCTGGCAGTAAAGTTCGTACCCGACATTGGCGATATGGCCGCTTTGTTGAGTGCCGAGCAGATTTCCGGCCCCCCGGATTTCGAGATCGCGCATGGCGATGGCAAAACCGGCTCCCATATCGCTGAATTCCTCGATCGCCAGCAGACGCCGGGTCGCGTTCGGGGTCAGCGACCGTGCGGGATCGACAAGCAGGTAACAGTAGGCTCGGTGTCGATACCGGCCGACTCGGCCCCGCAACTGGTGCAGGTCGGCCAATCCGTACCGATTGGCTTCATCGATGAAGATGGTGTTGGCGTTGGGTATATCCAGGCCACTTTCCACGATCGTGGTAGCCAGCAAGAGGTCGAAGCGATGGTTCACGAAGTCGACCATAACGGTTTCCAACTCGGACTCCCGCATCTGACCGTGTCCGATACGAATTTTGGCCTCCGGAACGATCGAATGGAGTCGCAGCGCGACCTGCTGTATATCCTGAACACGATTGTGCACAAAGTAGATCTGTCCACCTCGGTTCAGTTCTCTGAGGACGGCGTGTCGAATCAGCTCCGGACTGAAGCGAGTGACTTGCGTGTTGACGGCCAGTCGATCTTCGGGGGCCGTTTCCAGATTCGAGATATCGCGCACGCCGACGAGGGACATATGCAACGTACGCGGGATGGGCGTTGCCGTCATGGTGATGACGTCGACCGTACTGCGAAGTTGCTTCAAACGCTCCTTGACCTCCACTCCGAATCGTTGTTCTTCGTCGATGATTACCAGGCCCAGGTTATAGAACTTGACATCGCGGGACGCCAGTCGATGCGTACCGATAACAATATCAACGCGGCCCGCGTCGAGTCCCTTGAGGATTTCCCGTTGCTCAGCCGTTGAACAGAAGCGGCTGAGCCGGGCGATATCGAACGGGAATTCTGCCATCCGTTGTCGGAACGTCCGAAAGTGCTGCTCGGCAAGAATCGTGGTCGGTACGAGGATGGCGACTTGATAACCGTTGTCGACGGCCTTAAACGCGGCTCGCATCGCCACCTCGGTCTTGCCAAACCCAACGTCACCGCAGAGGAGTCGATCCGTGGGTCGACCCGCCTGCATGTCGTTCTTTATGGCACCGATGGCATGGAGTTGATCATCGGTTTCAACGTAGGGAAACGCGGCGTCGAATTCGCGTTGCCAATCCGAATCACGGCCGAAGGAGATACCGGGCCGTGCTCGGCGGGCCGCCTGCATGGACAACATCTCGCTGGCCAGGTCACCGACGGCTGCCTCGGCGGCCGCTTTCTGGCGTATCCATGCCTTGCCTCCGATCTTTGCCAGCCGGGGTCGACCTTTTGTGCCGCCAATATACTTCTGCACAAGGTCGATCCGCGTGGCGGGCACGAAAATGGTGGTTCGATCGCGAAACTCCAACTTCAGGTGCTCTTCCATGCTCCCGTTGACGGTCACCATTTCTGTGCCTCGATAGCGGCCGACGCCGTGCGCCAGATGCACAACCAGGTCGCCTGCCCGAAGGTCCATGAACGAGTCGATCGCCTTGCCAACGCGTCGCCGAGGCATTCGATGAAGGTCGTTACGCTGAAACAGCTCGGCGCCGCTGATCAGAATCAGTTTCTCCGGGATCAGTCGAAAACCTTGGTGCAGGTGTCCGACCGACATTTGAAGTCGCTGCTCGGCCATTGATCGCGAGTTGGCAAAGATCTCCCGCAATCGTTCTTTTTCGGCCTCCGTCTGGGCCACAATGTGGACCGTCTGCCCTTGTCCATGTTCATCCAGCTCTTCGCGTACTTTGCCCACGTCACCGCTGAAACGCTCGACCGATTCGACCCCAAGCCGGCAGGTTCCGCCGAGCGACCCTTGTGCGATTGCCGCGGCACTGGCCAGCGGGAAGGTCATCAGGTCTCGCTCCAACTGATCAGGCACCAAACAGGGTTCCGTTTCGCCCACTTGGACCGCGTAGCGGCGGGCTTCCCGGATCGCCAGTTCCGGTTCAATCAGGAGGATCCAGGCGACGGCAGGCAGGTGTTGAAGAAAGGAACCGCTGTGCTCCTTTCCCGCCGTGTCGATCGGAGTGATGTCGATCGACTGCAACGGGCCGATGCTCCGCTGCGTGGCGATGTCGAATCGTCGGATCGATTCGATTTCGTCTCCGAATAGTTCGATGCGCGCCGGTTGTTCCCAATCGGAAGCGAACAGATCGATCAGCCCGCCCCGAATGGAGAATTCACCAGGCAGCTCGACGGCCGAGTTGGGTTGAAACTGGTGTTCGACGAGCCATTGGCGAAAGGTATCGATGTCGAGCCGGTCGCCGGCCGAGAGGAGACGAGTTCCGTGTTTCAGATCCTCCGGTAAGGGGACCGGTTGCAGGAGCCCTTGGATGGATGTCACGATTAACGGCGAGCACGTGTCGGCGTTCGCATCGGGTTCAGCCCCGTTTGGCGCGAACGACGAATCCAGTCGCTTGAGCGTCCGTATTCGCTCCCCAAACCGTTCATCGTCGGCCACTCGCCGCGTTGAATCCGATTCCCAGGCGGGAAACCGGAGTCGTTCGCGCACCCTGTACAGGTCGAGATCGTCGTAGAGCAGATCGGCCTGCTCCTGATTCCAGCAGATGGCGACCAGCGAGTGGGGAGCGCGATGGTTCAGATTGGCGGACAAGAGCGCGGAGGCCGACCCCACCACGCCGTCAAAGGCGACGGCCTGTCCTTGGCTGAGAGCGGCAATCGTCTCCCGGAACCCGCTATGATGATCCAGGCAGTGGGCAAGCTGAGTCAGCTCGAACGATGTTGACGCGACCTGAGTGCTGAGTGGTTCTTCCGCGATTCGTGGCCTCCTGCACGGGCCGGATACCGTGACGGTCCTCCGGCATGGGGTATGGTGGCTTCGGCCGGACAAGGGTGATGGACTAGTCGGCTCGCTTGGCGTCTTTCAACCGGCCTGCCTCCGCCCGTGTTTTATAAAACGGATCGAGAGGAAAGCAACCCGAAATCAGGCCCATTCGTGGCCCGGTGGTGCAATCACTGAACGTGCGGCAAACGCGTTTTCGAGCCAACATGCCCCGCTGCAGACAATCGGCCGGCAGCCGGGGATAGGAAAGGACCATGCGACCGAGGCCGACCGAGTCGATCCAATTTTCGCGAACGACGGCTTGCGCGACGTGCGGCAGGTAGTCCTGCAGGTAAGTATAGCCGGTGCCGATCAACGGTAACTCGGGCACCTCACGTTTGCAGTTCCGCGCGGCTTCGATCAGGCGAGCCACACCGACGAGCGGATCTTCCGGTGGCTGGTATCCGTCACTGGGAGGGAAAATGGCCGGCCGCTGGATGTGCGGATTGTAGTAGGGACTGCCGCAGGTGATGTTAACGGCCAATACGCCGAGCCGCTGCAGATCCCGCAGCAGGCGGATCGGTTCCGCAAGGTCCACGGCCAACGGGTCGTCGGCATTCAGTCCGAAACCAAAGCGATACGGCAGCAAATGGTCGAATGGAACGGGCACACCATGGGGTTCTGCCGGTTGGTAGGGCAGAGAATCGTAGATGCTCAACCGTACGCCGACCCCCAAACCGGGCATCGACTCCCGAATGCGTTCGATAATGGTCGTCAATATTCGCGTTCGACCGGCATAATCCCCACCGTAGGGCCCGCGACGTGTGCGGGCCGAGAGAAACTCGTGCAGCAGATAACCGTGACATGCCTTCACATCGACGAATTGAAATCCGACATCACGAGCGATTTCGGCCGCATGGACGTACCGTGGGATCAGCGATTCCACTTCCGCGTCGCTTAGCACGACGGAGTCGTCGTTCGGATCGATTCCGACACGTGGGTCGAGCAGTGGATGATGATAGGCGATACGAGGTGCCGGGCGCGCCGCGGTCGGTCGCGCGAACCGCCCGGAATGGGTGAGTTGCAGGCCGACGATCAGGTCGTCGGAAGCTCCGAACTCGCGCTGATGGGCGTCACGAACCGTCTGCAGCAGGCGGGTCAGGCCCGTTCGATTTGACTCGGTGGCCAGCGTTTGCCGAGGGTTGGCACGACCCTCAGGCACGACGGCCGCCGCTTCGCCACCCCAGATCAACTTGGCGCCGCTCCGTCCGAAGTTCTCCCAGCGGCGTAATGTCAGTTCGGACGGGGACCCGTCTTCGTTCGCGTCCCAACCCTCCATCGGGTGAATGCACCATCGATTTCCAGCTTGCCACTCGCCGAGTTGGAGCGGTTGGGCCAGGGGAGAGCCCTGCTCGGCCGTCAGGATCGACTCATCCACCGGCAAGGGCCGTTTGAGTTCGGCCAGGCGGTTGCGTAGTGCCTCGGGAGTCTTGAGTTGTGCGACCTTGGGAAACGTGATCGTCATGAGTGGGCAGCTCCTTTCGCCTCGTTTCGTACGTCGGCCAACCGTCGGTGGCTTGCTTGTGGTTCTCATGCCCTATGCCGTTCATTTGCGTGCCGTTTGCTATTTGCTGATGGGGCGCAGGGGACTATGCACCAGCCGAAACGTCTTGACGACCGGCTGTTTGATAAAATCGACGCGGGCCGTGCGCCGCGAACCTTCACCGAAGATGGCCGCAATCTTTCCGAGCCCGTACGTCGGGTGGATCACAAGCATGTCTTTTCGAAAATCATCGGGATCGCACTCGGGAAGATCGTCGATCGACTGGCCGGTCAGGCTGGAGGCGGTTACCAGGTGTGAGCGGTCGTTGTTGAGCCGACGGGGTGACTTGGACGCCGGCCGGTCTTCGCGCGGGTCGCCTGAGGGGACGACGTCGACGGCCTCGTCAATCGACGACAACCCGTCGGCACTCGGCGGCTCGTCAAATTCGTCCCAGTCTGGGTCATCAATATAGTCGTCCCACTCGTTTGCTTCCGGTCGTTCTTCCCCATCGATCTCCATCTCTTCACGCGGCAGTTCCATCGTGAACGAGCTACCGGCCGCAAAACCGGAACTACCCCGAAACGACCGCTCCGTCGCGAAACTCAAGTAGAGTTCTTCCATGGCCCGCGTCATCCCCACGAAGAGGAGTCTGCGCTCCTCCTCCAGCTGGCGGGCGTCTTCTCGACTTCGTTGGTGGGGCAAAATACCTTCCTCCACCGCGATAATATGGACGACGGGGAACTCGAGTCCCTTGGCGGCATGCAGGGTCATTAGTTTGACCCGATCGGCCCCGTT
Source organism: uncultured Pirellulaceae bacterium (assembly GCA_964395615.1). Taxonomy (GTDB): domain Bacteria; phylum Planctomycetota; class Planctomycetia; order Pirellulales; family Pirellulaceae; genus CAYNDU01. Next base: position 5,851 of record CAYNDU010000248.1, read on the forward strand.
TTCCAGTTCGTCCACATCGGAAACCAGGGAAGTTTCTTCCAGGAAAGCTTCCAGGCCGCCGTCCTCCAGGCGTGCTTCATCGAATTCGCAGGCGTCGGTAACGAGTTCTTCAATGTTGTCGATCCGTTGTCGATCCTCTTCCCGAGCACTCTTCTCCAGTCGCAGACGATAACCGGTCTGTTCGATAACGGCCGTTACGACATCTCGGACCGATTCTTGATTCACCAATCCGAGCTGATCCATCAACGCAACGTAGCGGGCGACGGCGACCGCCGCACGCTTGCTGACTGCCTCGTTCAACCCGCACTCACGGGCCGACTGCAGCAGAGTTAGTCGCTTCCGTTCGGCATATTTCACGAGTGCCTGAATGGTCTTCTTGCCTATCCCACGCGGCGGCGTGTTGATGGTGCGAAGGACGGCCACGTTGTGCTGAGGGTTGTTCAGCACGTGCAGGTAGGCCAGGATGTCTTTGACTTCCATTCGTTGGTAGAATTCCAGGCCTCGCACGATCTGGTAGGGCAGTTGGACGTTTTTGAGCGATCGTTCGAGTTGGCGCGACAACGCGTTGGTGCGGTAGAAGATGGCAAAATCACCGGCCGACCGCTGCCCGGATGCAACCAGATTCGCAAGGCGCGCCGCGATCGTTTCCGCTTCCATACGTCCGGTCGCATAGGTGGTCAAACGGACAGACTTTCCCTCATGGTTCTCCGTGAATAACTCCTTCGCTTTCCGCTGCCGATTGTGCGAGATCAGACAATCGGCCGCTCGAAGGATTCGCTGCGTGCTGCGATAATTCTGCTCGAGCCGAACGACTTTAACGTCCGGATAGTCTCGTTCGAAATTCAAAATATTGGAGATCGATGCTCCTCGCCAACCGTAGATCGACTGGTCGGGGTCTCCCGTCACGGCCAGATTGCGTCGCTCGGTCGAGAGCAATCGGACGATCGAATACTGGGCAATGTTGGTGTCCTGGTATTCGTCGACCATGATGAATTGGTACCGTTCGTCGAGCGACCGACTCAGTTCGGGATTCTCGCGAAGCAGCACGGCCACATGCATGAGCAGGTCATCGAAATCGACGGCATTGGCCTCCAGCAGCTTTCTTTGATAGACCGGGTAGAGTCGGGCGACATGATGGCCCAGTTCATTGGGTCCGTTGGGAGTGTACTGCTCGGGAGTGAGCATTTCGTTCTTGGCCCAGCTGATACCTGCCATGACCCGGCCCAGCATTCGGCGGTCAAGTGGCAGATCCTCCTGCTCCAAAACGGCCTTCATCAAACGTCGGCTATCGTCCGTGTCGTAGATGGAGTAGTTCTCGGCGAGGCCGATCATGGAAGCGTACCGACGCAACAGACTCGCGCAAAAACGATGAAATGTCCCCATCCAGACGGGTTGCTGGCCGGTCAACTTCTCGACACGCGCTCGCATCTCGTCGGCCGCTTTATTCGTAAACGTCAGGGCCAGAATCTGGTGCGGTGGAACTCCCTGTAAGAGCAGGTTGGCGATCCGATGAGTGATCACCCGCGTCTTGCCGCTGCCCGGTCCGGCGAGCATCAGGAGTGGGCCCTCGCCATGTTCGGCCGCCATGCGTTGCGCGTCGCTCAGGCCACTCAATAATTTGCCTCGAGCGGTTGCAGCATCGGTTGATTCCATCTTTGCGTTCCTGTCGCCTGGATTCTCGAATCCGTGCATGCCCACGAGACGGCCGGCCGAAATGGGCTTCGGTGATTCGCCATTTCGAGGGCCGTGAGCCACCGACAAACAGGCATTATAGGCCACTCGCGTGACCGGGCGGCAGGCCCCGACGGGGGACCGTTCGCCCACGATGGCAGTGGCCGTCAAAGGAAATTGATCAAAGGACTAGGAGAAATCCACGAGTTCACGGTATACTGGGCCGCCAGTGTTTCCGCTATTTCCGGGTTGCCGAGTCCAGATCGTTCGGCCGCACGGATACATGCGATGACCGGCGACCGGTTATTCGTGTCGTCATACTGTAAATCGACCCAAATCATGGCAAGGGAAAGGGAGAGCCCATGGGAACGCGCATTCCACTCAGTCGCTTTGAGGAAGAAAGCCGCAATATGAACGAGAAGCTCGAAATGAGCACCGCGGAAATCGGCCTCTCGGTTCGTACGACCAACTGCCTGGAAGAAAAGGGGATTTTCTCGGTCAAAGATCTGCTCAACTGCACCCGCGACGATTTGTTGAGCATTTCGAATTTCGGTGAAAAAACGCTGGAAGAAGTCTACGACGCGTTGGATGAGATTGGATTCAGTCGCCAGGCCGCAACCTGATTCACCGGCCGGCCAGGGTTTTTAACAGTCCAGGTCTCTCTGGTCCGGCCTGATCTCTCTGGCTCAGATCGTGCCGGCGGACCGCTGCCTGCTGCCTGCTGCCTGCCGCCGGCCGTCCGGCAGACCGGTTGCCCCGCCCTTCGAATTGGGGATCGTGCAGCTTCTGAATCGTTGTGTGGCAAGGGCTTACGTACGGAGGTAAAGG
>CAYNDU010000249.1:0-8345 GCA_964395615.1 uncultured Pirellulaceae bacterium
ACAGGCCCTCAGGACCGCATTCTGCTGTCCGACATGCAGCCCGCATGGAAAAAGGCGCTCGGCGACACGTTTGGCAAAGACGCCCCGGCCAGCCCGGTTATCGTGGAGGATAATGGAAGCAGTTCTGAAATCTCTGACGGTGTTGTTGTGATTGCTGCAATCACGAGCTGTACTAATACCAGCAATCCCAGCGTGATGATTGGTGCCGGTCTGCTGGCTCGCAATGCTGTCGCCAAGGGGCTGCAGCGCCAGCCCTGGGTGAAGAGCAGCCTTGCTCCTGGATCGCGTGTTGTCACGGAAGTAGGTCTCGAGAATCCGCATCAATCGCTGGCGAATCTGCCCGTCCTCGACCGGGACCATTAACTCCACTCGACGGTCAAGGTTTCGCGGCATCCAATCGGCGCTGGAAATGAATGTCCGTTGGTCCCCTCCGTGCCTGAAATGGAAGATCCTGGCGTGCTCCTGGAAACGATCGACCGTGCTGATGACCTGAATGTTCTCACTCAATCCCGTGACACCGGGACGAAGGCAGCAGAGCCCGCAGACCATGAGGCGAATACGGACTCCTTTCTGCGAGGCATGATAGAGTGCATTGATGATCTCGGGGTCGCCGAGAGCGTTCAGTTTTGCAGTGATTGCGGCCGGTTGATGATCGATCGCGTGACGGATTTCGGTCTGAATAAGATCCAACAATCTGCGTCGCAGTCCCATCGGAGCCGCGCTCATTTTGCGAAAACTCCGCTCATACGCCTGGCTGGCTACGGAGTTGAACAGGTCGATGGCGTCCCGACCGAGCTCCTCATCACGGGTCAACAGGCTGACATCGCTGTAGTGTCGCGCCGTCACTTCACTGTAATCACCGGTACCAAAGTGCACGTACCGTTGAACTCCCTCTGGCTCCCGTCGCACGATGATGCATAGCTTGGCGTGGGTCTTTAGGCCTGGCATTCCATGCACAACCTGCACGGCCGACCGTTCCAAATCACGAACCCACCCTCGCTTGTGAATTTCCCGAAACCGGGGCTTGAGCTCGACAATCGCCGTCACGTACTTGTCATTTTCGGCCGCCCGAACCAGCGCGTCCACAATCGGGCTGTCGCGGTCGGTCCCGTAAAGCGTCTGCTTGATGGCAATCACGTCGGGATCGTCGGCAGCGTCTTCAAGCAACCGGACGACAGGAGCGAAACTCTCATACGGGTGATGCAACAGCAGGTCGCCTCGCCTGAGCGTGTCGAACAACTTGTTGCTCAGGTCGGCGGCAGGCGAAGGGCAGGGCGGCCACGCGTCATAACGCAATTTCTCGAATCCGGCGAGCGGATGAAGGTGAGAGAATTCTGCCAGATCGAGCGGCCCGGGAACGCGAAACGTCTGCTCTTCCGTTACCCCGGTCGCTCGAATCAAGAAGTCGGCAGTTTCGTCACTAGCCTGTCCGCACAGCTCGAGCCGCACGCATCCGTCATTGGCCTGGTCCGGTTTCACGCCTCCCGTTCGGCCCGGATCGTTACCCAAACGATCAGACCCGTTCGTCAGATCTCCGGCCAGGTCGTGCAGCGTGGCCTTGTCGGCCGGGCACGTGATACGAAACGCCACGCATTCGATCAATTCCAGACCGGGAACGAGCTGATCGGCGAACAACGCGACGGCATCTTCAAGGAGCAAGTACGCATATCCGCTATCGGACGATAGCGTGAGAATCCGCTGTACCGAATGCGGAAACGGGATGACGGCGGAATGGTCTTTACTTCCATCCCGCAGCCTCAGACAAACGGCAAGTGCCTGGTTGGGAATGCGCGGCAACGGCTTATGCACGTCAACTGCCAAGGGCGTCAGGACCGTGGCAATTTCCGATTGAAAAATCTGGCTGGCCTGGCGAATCTGCCGAGCGTTCAAGGCCTCGGCTCCCAGTCGGCGCACACCACTCTGCGACAGCACCGTCTCGATTCGGTTGAAACTCGAATACTGGTCCTCAACCATCTGATGCGTTCGTTGACAGATTGAACGAAGCAGTTCTTCAGGTCGAAGCCCGCTCAGGTCCGGACAGTCTTCGCCGCGGGTGACCTGCTGATTCAGGCCTGCCACGCGCACCATGAAGAACTCGTCCAGGTGAAGGCTGACCAGAGCCAATGACCGCAGCCGTTCCAGCGCCGGAACATCCTCCTGATCCGCCAGATCCAGAAAACGCTGATTGTACTCCAACCAGGTCGATTCTCGGTTCAAGTAACGATCACCGGATTCGTTCATGTTATTTCTCGTCCTTCGCCCGCGCCGGCAAGTGTCATTTGGGCACGTGTCAAATCGGTGAATCGGCGATCCGCAGAAGCACTTTCCACCCAAAGACCTCCTCGAACAGCGAGCCGTTCTGTCTCAGCGCCATCTGTTCCAGTGACAAGTCATCGACATTGGGCACCGAGATAATCAACCGCTTCGAATCAATGGTACACGAGAAATCCCGAATTCGCTGGCTACGAGATTCATCCAAGGCAACGGCGACTCGCAAGATGGCCGCCAGTTGAGCCACAGCCACTCGATCATCGCGCCCGAGTTCCGAGTAACCCTCGTGACTTGCCTGTGGCGAGGCGCGACGATGGTAACGCGCTACCAGGGCGACAAGCAGCAGATTTCGTTTCCCGAACCCGAAAATCTCACTGTTCCGAATCAGATACAATGAGTGCTTATGCATGCTGCGGTAACTGACAAAGGCGCCAATCTCGTGCAACAAACCGGCTGCTTGAAGAATCACTTCGTGCCGACGATCAAGATGGTGCTGGGGCTGCAAATGAACGAACAATTTGCCGGCCAGGTACGCCACGTGCTCGGCGTGGGCCTGATCAAATTCGTAACGCCGACCGAGACTCAGAGCCGAGCGATGAATCTGTTGTCGAAACTCGTCCGTCCAGGACTCGGACACTGCCATTTCGTAAAGCAACCCGTCCCGAAGATTCGTGTCCGAGACCAGGATTTCATTGATACCTAAGGTCTTCGCCAAAAGAACATACGTCAGCAGAGCAGGTCCCACCGATTCCGCGTCAGGGTAGCTCAGGTCATGCAGACTGACAACTCGATCGACCGACAGGCTGAGCAGATCATCGGTAAACGCCGAGAGTGCCGCCAGTGGGATCGCCGACAACGTATGCCGCTCGACATCGGGGAGGAGGTGCCTGGCGGCAAATCGGACGTCTCCGCCCAGTGCGATCACTCGGACCTCGTTGTCCGACGGAAGGCAACTCAGGACCTCGTCGGCCATCCGCTGAATCTGGTTCGACATGATTTCCCGGATCTTGCCCGACGGCGCATTGTAGCTCTCCAAAGAACGGCGCAGTCGGAGCGATCCGATCCGGAAGGAACGGGCCAACAGAACGTTTCCTTCATGGGCCATCAGCAGTTCGGTGCTGCCTCCACCCACCTCGGTCACAATCGTGTGCGCTGAGCAGAGCGACTCGTCATCGATCAGGAAACGTTGGACGCCCAGGAAAGTGACACGGTTCACTTCCGCTTCATCGATCGGCTCAACCTCCAGGCCGGTCGCAATATAAATCCGATCAATGAATGCCAGTCGGTTGCGTGCCTCGCGCACGGCGCTCGTCGCTACAACCCGAATGTGATCCGCATCGACAATTGCATGTTCCTCCAGAACCTGCCGATACGATCGCAGGACACGAACACAATCCTCCATCGTCGACTTGCGTATACTGCCCCCACTGAATGTATCTCTCCCCAGGCTGACCGCCTGCGTGAGCGTCGATATCGTCCTGACACCCTCATGAGCATCAACCTGTCCGATCGCCATGCGAATCGAGGTGGCTCCGATGTCAATTACGGCGATCGCCTGACCAGCCGGCGCAGTCGAATCGGCGGTCGTCGTCGTTTTCTTGGCCGTCGACATCGAGTTGCTCGACTCCCTCGGTTCGCTAGCTGCCATCGGTCGGTTCTCCGAGTACTTCAAAGGGCTCCCCGGTTCTCATGTGCCGATCGTTCGGAGCCCCTCGTCCACGGGGCATCGGCAACCAGTGGCTCAGCCACCCGATCTGCCGCCACCTTCGGCCACCTGCCGGCGAGCCCATGTTGCTGCGCCGATCACCGTCGCGTAATCCCCTAGCTCTGCGGCCACCACCCTGAACTCGTCAACATAGCTGGGCATTACGCGCGCCTTGGCCGTCTTTTCCACTTGCTCAACGATCAACTTCGGCATCGCCTCCACCAAACCACCACCGAGGACCACCGTATCGGGGCAGAGCATTTGCACAGCGTTTGCGACGGCTGTACCAATCAGCCCGGCGGCGCGGAGAATAATCTGTTCGACCACCGTATCTCCTTCGGCGATCGCCTTGGCCAATACGCCGCTGCGAATGGCCGACAAATCGGTTCCGGCCAGCTCCCGCAAATGGGGCGTCTCGCCTCGATAGGCCGCTTTCGCCACGGCGGCCGAAATGGCCAACCGACTGGCTTCCGTTTCCAGGCATCCCCGTCGGCCGCACCCACACAGATCGCCGTTGATTACCACCTCGACATGCCCGATCTCCATGCACGAGCTGCGCCGGCCATGAACGATCTGGCCGTCGTACACACATCCACCGCCAATGCCCGTGCCGGGAAAGACGCCCAGCACCGTGCGAGCCTTCTGGGCTGCCCCCAATTGATTCTCGCCGTACACGCCCGCATCAACATCGTTGAGTACAAATGCCGGAACTCCGAACGCCCGCTCCAGCTCGTCCTTGAGGTTCACGTCCTTCCAGCCCAGGTTCACCGCGTCCAGAACAATTCCCTTCTCCAGATCGACCGGACTCGGACAACCCACGCCGATCCCGTCGAGATCTTCAGCAGACACATCGGCTGCGTCCAACGCCTGCCCAATGGTCTGAATGATCCGATCTGTACCAAATTCCGCACCCTCCTCTCCCTTTGTCCGTTTACGCTTTCGGCCGAGCATCTTGAACTTCTCGTCGAAAACGGTGGCTAACATCTTCGTACCACCAAGATCAAATCCGACCCATCGTTGGTCGCTCTGTTTTGCCGCCATGATGTGATTTCCTGGGAGACTGGGTTGCCGAGCCCTCATCGTTCCGCCTGACAAGTCTTCCCAGGATATCAGGATTCAGCGACTTTGCGAATCGCCTGTGTGAGGAATTGAGTCCTGCACAAGAGTCCTGGCCCTTCGCCCGATCGACAATAACTTTTCCAGAACGAGCCGGCGGCTGGCAAGGACCGTAGAGACCTTCATCCAGCGATGGCCCATGTGGCTGGTGGAATCGAGGACTAGTGGGCCAAAATCATCCAGAAATAGAAGGAGATCACGGCCGCCAGAGCCAGCAGGCAAGCGATGGCAAATACGACCCGGTCTGGCAACGGCTCGATTCGCCATTGACGCACCTCGATACCGTCGGGGCCAAGGTGACCACATGTGGCGCACCGTCGATAGAACTTTGGCGCGAAGGCGTCGTGACACTGCGGGCACGTTAACAGAATCTCAAACTTCGTCGCTACCGTCTCATCGGCGGAGATAGCGGCCGACCGACTGTCGCGCATGTCCTCGGCCGGCGCCAGGTATTCGGCCAGCCGAAAATCCGAACCGGCCGTCGCACACGCCGGGCAGATTGTCTGTCGGCGCCCGCCACAACCATCGCAACGGGGCCAGGCCTGCCAGTCTCCATCGTCCATTACCGACGCTCCATTCAGGGACCTCTCGCCAATCATCGACCGCGCTGGGCAACTGGCGATCCGGGAACGCGCCGAGCCGCGGCCGCTGTCGCCGGCGTCCGCCGAGTCGAATCCGTATCAACATTCGTGGATCGCGGCGCGCGATTACCTTACACTGGGGTGGCAACGAGCGAAAGCCTCTTGCGATGACTCAACCGGCCAATGATCGGAGGTAATGACCAATGGCTCGACAAACCGTGACTCGGATTCCGATTCTGCTCACCATGATCCTTGTCGGCTGGGCAACCTTCACGTCTCCCGGTCGGGCAGCTGAGCCGGCTCATCGCGTCCTGCCCGTCGGCCAGTTGCCCAGTGACAGCCGTTTGGGACCGCTCAAGGACCTGAACGGCTATTTTCCTTTCCTGGTACCGAGCAGCAAGGCCGTGTGGCGTGAGCGGGCGGACGAATTGCGGACGCAGGTGCTGGTCGCTCTCGGACTTTGGCCCATGCCCTCCAAAACGAACCTCGAACCGGTCGTCCATTCGCGGCGTGACGAGCACGAGTACACCGTGGAGAAAGTCTTTTTCCAAAGCATGCCCGGTTTTTTTGTAACCGGCAACCTCTATCGACCGAAGAGTCCCACCGGTCGGCGACCGGGAGTCCTCTGCCCTCACGGCCATTGGAATGAGGGCCGTTTCTACGATTGCGGCCGTGACTCCGTGCGCCTTCAAATCGTTGACGGAGCCGAGCGATTCGAGAATGGCGGTCGTAGCCCGATGCAGTCGAGGTGCGTGCAACTGGCTCGCATGGGCTGCGTCGTTTTCCACTGGGACATGATCGGCTATGCGGACTCGCAACAGATCCCAAGCAGTATCATCCATCGATTCGCCAGGCAACGACCTGAGATGAACGCCCCGGATCATTGGGGACTTTTCAGTCCACAGGCCGAATCGCACTTGCAGTCCGCCATGGGGTTACAGGCGTACAACTCGATCAGGGCCCTCGACTTCCTGTCCGGCTTGGAGGATGTCGATCCGAGTCGCATCGCCGTAACCGGTGCCAGCGGCGGCGGCACACAGACGTTCATTCTGTCGGCCATCGATGACCGGCCCGCCGTCTCGATGCCGGCCGTCATGGTCTCCACCGCCATGCAGGGCGGCTGCACATGCGAAAACGCGTCGTTGCTACGCATCGGAACAAGCAACGTCGAATTCGCGGCGTTGTTCGCTCCGAAACCGCTGGGACTGACGGCAGCCGACGACTGGACCGTCGAAATGGAAACCAAAGGCTTCCCCGAACTCCAGAAGATCTACCGGCAACTCGGGGCTCCAGACCACGTCATGATCAAGCCGCTGACCCATTTCAAGCATAACTACAACTATGTCAGCCGAGCCGCCCTGTATCACTGGATCAACAAGCACTTCAAACTGAAACTGCCCGAACCGATCGTCGAGGAAGATTACAATCGCCTGACGGCGGAAGAGCTGACGGTATGGGACCAGCAGCACGCGCAACCTCAGGGCGGTCCTGAGTTCGAGCGAAAACTGCTCGACTGGTGGCACCAGGACAGCCGGCGACAACTTCGCGCCATGATGCCGACCAATGCGAAATCTCTCGAGCAATACCGCGCAATGGTCGGCGCGGCCATCGGAGCCATCATTCTCCGCAGATTGCCGCCGGCTGAACGGCTCGAATGGAACGTCACGGCCCGCGAGGAATACGACACGCATGTCGAGACGCGAGGATTGATCACCCATCACCTCGACCGGCGTCAGTCGCTCGCCCTCGGCCGAGCGGCAGAAAGTGCCGAGAGCCAGGAACAGGTGCCCGCTGTCCTGTTGCGACCATCCGAATGGGACGGGCGTTCTTGTCTGATCGTCGCGCGCACCGGCAAGCAGGCGCTCTTCGATGCGTCGGGAATCGTGCGACCCGCCATACGGGAATTGCTCGACCATCACATTCAGGTTTGTGGCATCGATGTGCTGATGCAGGGCGAGTTTGTCAAGGACGGACGACCGGTTGAGCACACGCGCCGAGTCGATAATCCGCGAGAAGCGGCAGCCTACACGTTCGGTTATAATTCGTCGCTATGCGCTCGGCGCATACATGATGTGCTCACCGCCGTCGCCTTTCTGAAGCGAGGACCGATTGCCTCAAAACAGGTCGACGTCGTCGGTTTTCGTGGAGCCGGCCAGTGGGCCGCTGCGGCCCGAGCCGTGGCCCCGGACTCCATTGACCGACTGGCCGTCGATCTGAACGGTTTTCGGTTCGCTCAGGTGGCAGCCCTTGATGATCCCAATTTTTTACCGGGCGGGGCCAAGTACGATGACCTGCCCGGCATGCTGGCGGTGGGGGCACCCCGGCCACTCTGGTTGGCCGACGGACCTGGTGTCGAGATGCCGGCACCCATCGAGGCCGCCTATTCGGCAGCCGGAAAACGCCGATCCGTCGTCCGGTTCCAAGGCTCGGCCGAAGCCGTGCAACGCGCCGCCGTGGCATGGATCATTCGCAAGCCCTGACAGATCGCCTAACCGGGGCGGCGCTTCGCGGCTGGCGCCACTCCACTCTGCCCCGGGCTGACCTGCGGCTGCTCCGCACAGCGGCAGGAGAACGTCCTGATCGCCAAGCGGGCGCATTCGCCCCGAACGGGGCAGTAACAATCCAGCCCGGGGCAGAGTGCAGCGACCGACCGGTCGCGCAACGTCGCCCTG
>CAYNDU010000250.1:0-8342 GCA_964395615.1 uncultured Pirellulaceae bacterium
GGGCAAGCTGCCCGTGGCAACGACGGGCACACGCCCCCAGTACCTCAGCCGTTCGGCACCTCACCCAGTTGGTCCAATCGGCCGGTGCTGTCCCCGAACTTATCCAGGTGTACGCCGACTCGATCAAGGAGCGAGCAATAGAGGTTGGTCAGGGGCGTTCCTCGATCGAACCTGAGATGGCGCCCCGTCCGGATCGAGCCGCCACCGTTCCCAAGCATGACGATCGGCAGCTCGTCGTGATTGTGCCGATTCCCGTCACCAATTCCACTGCCATAGATCACGATGCAGTTGTCGAGCAGAGTACCGTTCGCCTCTTTGACCGACTTCAGTTTCTCGACGAAGTATGCCAGCAGGCTGACGTGGTACCGGTTGATCTTGGCGATCTTCGCTTGTTTTTGTGGATCATTGCCATGGTGTGACAACGAGTGATGGCCCTCGCGCACACCAATATTCGGATAGCTTCGATTACTCCCTGCGTTGGTGAACATGAAACTGGTGATGCGCGTTGAATCCGTTTGCAGGGCGAGTGTCATCAGGTCACACATCAGTTGGGCATGTTTTTCGAACTCCGCGGGGACACCCGCCGGACGCGGATAATCGGGTATACCGGCAGCCGTCTGCCGTTGTTTGCCATCGGAAGTGATTCGGCGTTCAATGTCACGGACGGCATAGAGATACTCATCCAGTTTTTGTTGATCACGCTGGCCGAGCCGTTTGCTCAGGTCTTTGGCGTCTTCGAGCACGGCATCCAAGAGACTCGTCTGGTATTGGTCCCGACGGGAGTTTGACTGGAAATCGGTGTTTGCCAGTGCACGTCCGAACAGGCGGTCGAAGACGGCACGCGGGTCAACCTCTTTGGCAACCGGTGAAGTGGGCGATCGCCAGCACATATTCGATGTATAGACACAACTGTACCCCGAGTCACACCGGCCTGCCTTTGCACTTCGCTCGAGCCCCAATTCAAGTGAAGGGAGCGTTGTCAGGTGACCAACATGACGGGCGGCAACCTGGTCCACGGAGACACCGTTATGGATATCGGCACCGTCGGTCTTCTTGGGATGCGCTCCGGTCAGGAAGGCCGCGACGCTGCGCGCGTGGTCCCCGCCGCCATCTCCGAGTGCCCGAGCGCCGTTGAGTGTCAGGCCGCTCAAAACCGTCAGTTGATCTCGGACCGGCTGGAGCGGCTCCATGGTGGGGCCGAGCTCAAATTGATCGCCCGTCTCCTTAGGTGTCCAGTCGGGCATGTGCATGCCATTCGGTACGTACAGGAAAGCCAATCGAACGGGCGGCCGGGCCCCTGCGCCGCCGGCATTCGCCGGCGAGAGCGTCGGACTCATCACTTCAAGTAGCGGGAGGCCGAGCGATACCCCGGCACCGCGCAGCACGGTACGCCGTGAAATCAAGCTTTTCTTGCTCATCAAAGACTCCGTTTCCCGGCCCGTTTTCGGAAAGGATCGCTCCGGACAATTTCGATAATCAGTCGTGAGAATCGAAAGTCGTCTTGCTCCAGCCTACGGGCAATCTTATCAATCGCACACTGGTCATAGTATTCTATGCCGCGTCCCAGGGCATAGACCATACTTTTTTCGATCAGGCATCGCACGAACTGGTCCCGCCGGCTCGCCAGAAGGACCTGGGTAAGCTCTTGCGAACCCTCGAATTCCTCACCCGACGGCAGCCGCCCGCTCGAATCAATGGGTTCCCCGCCGTCGTTCTCCCGCCATCGTCCAACCGCATCGAAATGCTCCAATGCGAACCCCAGCGGGTCCATCAGGCGGTGACACGCGGCACAGCTTGGATTCGATCGATGTTCTTCCAACCGCTGACGAAGGGTCCCGGTCAGTTTCTTGCCTCCCTCATCCAACAAAGGAACGTTTGCCGGTGGCGGAGGTGGCGGAGACGCCAGAAAATTCTCCAGGATGAACTTCCCTCGTTTGACGGGTGATGTCCGAGTTGGATTGGACGTGACCGCCAGAAAACTGGCCTGAGTCAACAAACCACGGCGGCGAGTGCCTGCCAGCGATACGCGTTGGAAATCAGTGCCTGCAACTCCCTTCAAACCATAGTGTCTAGCCAATCGCTCGTTGGCAAACGTAAAATCGGCGTCCAGCAACTCGAGAACGCTCAAGTCCTGGCCGACCATGGCGCCAAAGAACAACTCCGTCTCACGACGCATGGCCCCCAGCAATTCGGCGTCACAGTCAGGAAACTGCTCCGCGTCAAATGTCAGGTCTTCGAGACTGGCTAACTGCAGCCACTGACCAGAGAATCGTTCGACAAACCGTTGTCCCTTGGGATCCTCCAACATTCGCTTTACTTGCTGCTGAATCTGACCGTCTTCGTGCAACTGACCGGCCGAGGCCAACTCCATTAGCTCGTCGTCCGGCAAGCTGCTCCACAGAAAATATGATAGCCGAGTGGCCAGCTCGTAGTCATTGAGCGTCCGAACCTCGGCTGATCCTTCCGGATCTGCTTCGACGCGAAACAGGAAGTGCGGCGAGATAAGAATGGCCTGCAATGCGAGACGCACGCCCGCTTCAAAACTGTCGCCTTTTTCGTCGACCATCTCGACGAGTCGGACCAACCGCTTCAGCTCATCCGGCCGAACAGGTCGCCGATAGGCGCGGGACGCGAGCGGCGCGAGCACCAGGCGCGCGGCCTCGCCCAACGTTTGCTGAGGATTGGGCCAGGCGACCACGATTCGCCTGTGCCGATCCGATAATTCACTCGGACGAGGGTTTAGAGGTCCCCGCACATGAATCCCGATCAGGTGCAGATTGCGATCGCCACCACCTTTCGGCTGTGGCTGGTAGTAATCGTTGACAAACGCGAGCCCGAGGCGGTGCTTTCCTCGTCGCACCTGAAGAAAACGGCGTATGACCTGTTCGGCGGGACGGGCCGCCTTGATCGCATGCTCGACGACCGCTTGATCGTCGAGGCGGATCGCCATGCGGACCGGTTCGTCGCCTGCCTGGTCACCGGTCGCCGTGACACGCACCTCGTAGAGTCCGTCGGCGGGAAATTGAACTTCGGCAAACGCCTCGCCTCGGCTGACCAGAGCACGAGTCGCTCCGCCAACGACCGTTCCATATCCGCGTAAATCGCTACCGGTCAACTTGCGCACAAGTTCAGGTGGCCAAGCGGGCGTTACGATCGCGTCCCGGCTGACTCGCTCGGCTGCCGCCAGGTACTTCTCCATCAGCAATGGAGGCAAGGACATGACGTCGCCGATGTTGTCGAATCCATACCCGACATCGTCACCCGGAAAACCTTCCGCATCGACGAAATCGACTCCCAGCCAATCGAGCACCGTATACCGGTACTCAAATCGATTCAACCGCCGCAAGGTCACTCGCCCCGGACTGACCGGCCCTGAACAATCGACGGAGTTTACAGCCGTATCTGCCCATTCGATAAACCTCGCACGCTCGTCCGCGGTCGGCTGATCGGAGTCCTCCGGCGGCATGCTTTGAGTCCGAAGTTGAGCAATGACTTTCAGCCAATGGGGGCGATCCTCCCGGACGGAGGCCAGCGAGCGATAGAGTGAAAGGTCCAAGTCCGCTTCGGGTGAATCCGCGGCGTGGCAATCCAGACAGTACTTGGCGATCATGGGCCGAATATCGTCATCCAACCGGTCCGAGAGATCGTCGGCCACTGCCGAAAGACACCCGCACGCCATGAGGCTCAACCCAGCCAATACCCGATACATAAGGCCGGTCCGAGAGAAGTGTGGAGAACTTGACGAACTGTCGATCATCACGTCGTACACGCCTAAATCCTCGCAATACGTTGTTCGATCCTGGCCGTCCCCAGAGAATCGCCTGTCCCCGACACGTATAACAGCGTCATACCAAGGACGTCTATTTTTGATGCGGTAACGCCGCCCGGCCCCCGACGACTCATCGCAACGCCGGCCCTTTGACGGACTGGCAGCCCTTCGGCAGACTGCGTGACGCGTTCGGTCACACGCGGTCCGGCACGACGAAGGGCACGCGGTAATCGCGGCGCAGCAAAGAATTGGCCTGGTCATCGCCGACAAATTTCTCTGCCTTTGCGTCAACCGTCAGGGTACGCCCCATTTGGTAAGTGGTTTCGTCCAGGCTGATCCCTACAACGTTGAGATTCTCTTGCAGCATCTCAAAGCTGCTTGCAACTTCCGTGTTCTTTCCAAGCGAACCAGGTCGGTTGCTGAACGGAACCGGCTCGCCCAATCGATAGGAGATATTCCCAAGATGACACAGGGCGGCTGAGTAGTGCGCGACTTCGGCATCACAATTGCATTTACTGATATCGCGTTCCCGAACCGCGTTGATAAAGGAGGGAAACGGTCCCCCCGGGTTTACCGTCCCGTTTCCACCGGCGACAGGCTCTCCCTTGTCGCTTCCCGACGCGTAGAATTTCCCGCCGCGGATGACTCCTTCGGACGTGTAATACTCGTTGGCCACTTTAAACGGCGGGGCCCCATTCTTGGCGACCAGTCCTCGCGTCTCGAATACGATCAACGGTCCGCCGAAATCATAAACGCTTAACAACATATTCGGGGTTTCGCCCTGGTCCAAGTCACCCGGCATGAACCGCCCGCCCAGGCTCCAGACTTTCTGAGGCAAGGTGGCATTGGGAATCGCCCATCGAGCGACATCCATTTCGTGTACGCCCTGATTCCCAATGTCGCCATTGCCGAAGTCCCAAAACCAATGCCAATTATATGGATGAAGGTTTCCATGGAACGGTTGTTTGGGGGCGGGACCAAGCCAGAGGTTGAAATCGAATCCATCCGGCGGCGCTTGAACCGACTTTGTGCCGATGGACCATCTCGGCTTGCAGCAATACGCTTTGGAAACGAGCAGCTTTCCGTATTTCCCCGACTGTACAGCATCAATTTCGTTGGCCCGGCCGGCGCTGCTTCTTTGCTGCGTTCCATGTTGAACGATTCGACCGTACCTCCGCATCGCCTCGACGCACTGCCGACCCTCAAAGACATTGTGGCTGATCGGCTTTTCGACGTAGACGTCTTTCATTGCCTGGCAGGCCCAAATAGTGATCAGCGAGTGCCAATGGTTACAGGTCGCAACACTGACTGCGTCCAGCTGATCATCGTCCAGCGCCGTGCGGATATCGGGCACGCACCTCGGAGCCGAACCGAACTTCTCCTTCAATGCCTTTCCGCGAGATTCATACAAACGGCTGTCCGGATCGATCAGGTAAGTCACTTGCACATTCTCGATCGACGAGAACTCTTTGATGTGTGCCTTGCCCCGGCCGTTAATCCCCGCCACGCCGATCCGAACGGTCTCGTTCGCACCAAGTATTCGGCCCGAGGCCTTGGTTCCGGCGATTGTGAACAGCGGCAGCGCCGTACTGGCGGCTACGCCCGATTTGAGAAACCGACGACGAGTGAATGCGTGCATCATCACCTCCGCGCTAGACAAAATCGGCTATTTACTGTTACCGCCGCAGAACCCAGTCGTCCGGTGCGACCCGATTCGGGCGCCATCAGTATATCAAAAGAGCAACGGCTGGTCGCAACCGTCGAGCCATCACGAGGTCAGCGGTGGCCGGAGGAATGGTTCGTTCGGGGTGCTTGCTCTAACGGCCGGGTGATCGAATCGTACAAGGCGGGCCGGCGTTGCTGAAAATTGCGGCTGTGCGCACGAACGTCGCGCAGGCGAGCCAGGTTGATGGTGGCTGTGATCATCGACTCTTCGCGATCGGCCGCTCGACTCAAAATGCGAGATGGCCAGTCGCCGACCATGGTCCCTGCGCCATAGGCCTGATTCGTCGCCACGACGGCTACGTGGTTCTGGAAAATCGATGAGCGAACAATGAAATCCTCGACGCTGCCTCTTCGCCCGTTGATCCAGACCAAAACCTCGGCCCCCTTCAGGGAAAGCACTCGAAACGACTCGGGGAACCAGCCGTCGTAACAGGTTAGAATGCCAACTCGACCAAAATCCAAGTCAAAAACGGGCAAATCGTCACCGCGTTTCATCTTCCATTCCGGGTCGTTATCGATGAACCAGTCGAGTGATTTCTCGCGAGGCGGCTGGGACCAGGGCGGGTCGCCCTCGTAGTGGTCGACGGCCGCATGCGTCTTGTAGTAGGTTCCAGCAAGTTGGCCCTGTCGGCCGAACAACAAAGCGGCATTCGAGTAACCGCCTTCCTCATCCAACTTCCAGCAGCCTACGATCACGTACAAGTGGTGACGTTTTGCTGCGAGAGAAATCGCTCGTGTCGCCTTGGATGGGACCCGAATTCGACCCAGGATGTACTCGGGGAAGACAACGAGTTGCGCTCCCTCGCGGCCTGCGCGGTCGATATACTCGACAACCTTCTGGCTCGGCTCGAATCCCTCGCGAGGCCGTTCGGTTTTGTCGTAACCGCTCATCTGCACCGCCGCCACCTTGATGGTCGCCGGTCCAACTCTGCCGGAAGACTCGTTCGGTGTAGGCGATTCCTGCGCAGGTAGGTGCCGGGCGGCGGAGACAATAGATGATGCAACGCACACGTAGACGAATCCGCGGCCGAACGCACGAAACATGCTAACACCTCAACGGTTTATGCGATCAGTTGGGAAATACCATCGGCGTTTCTTCGCCGTCCGCGTCTCATTTTTCAGCCCTTTCGACCACCCCTTGCTCATCCCCTTCCCGAAACCCAACCCACAAGCAAAATACGGCTACTGCACAAATGGATGCGCAGCTGAGCCAGATGCTGGGCCAATCCCGAATCGGATTCTTGATCGTGCCCGAAGTGAATGTTTCGCCCACTACTCCACCAACAATTCCTCCAACGAAGAAGCCGAGAGAGAGGACGCAGACTCCGTATACGTTTTGTATGCTCCCGCGCACATCCAAAGGCGATAATCGATCGACATACATGAATCCAACCGCCAGGAAACAACCGAAGCAAAGCCCGTGTAATGCTTGACCTGACGCCGCCAGGGCCAACTTGCCGGCGAACCCGCCGTGTCGAAGTTGCACGTGCAACGCCGGACGCATTGTCCCTTCTCTTACACGAGACTCGCGCGAACCCTCAAACCGCCTTCGTTGTTCCAGGCATCGCGATGGGATAGTTGCCGTCCGAATCGGGTTGGACGGGAGCCCGGTCCGAAATCGAAGCAAAATTATCCGGGGCCAGGTCCAGATCGCTGTGGATCGCTTCTTCCCACGTAATCTCCTTGCCGCTATAGGTGGCCATCCGACCGAGAACGGCGGTCATGGAACTGTCCGCACCGTAGTCTCCCTCAAATAACGTCTTGCCACCGACAATCGCATCCAACAGATCCTGATGTTCCTGGTCGTACGGATTGTTGTTCAACCAGGCGTGTGTTCGGCTGTAGCCTCTGCCACCTTGCCCATACGGGCCGAAACCGACCGTAATGGACCCCTTCGTGCCGGTCGCGTTGTCGGACACCGCCTCCCAAGTCCCCGCCTGCTGTCTGGCCTGAGCCCAGTGCTTCACGCCGTGTTCGTATTCGTACTCGACGAAGTGGTGATCGTAGATCTGTCCATTGCCGCAACCGGTGCGAACCTGTCGACCTCCCATGCCGTTGGCCTTGATCGGATGCCCTTGCGCCATCCAATTCGCTATGTCGATCTCGTGAATAGCCTGCTCGACAATATGATCTCCCGACATCCACGTGAACATACCCCAGCGTCGGATCTGCCACTCGAGTTCCGACATCTTCTCAGGTTTTCCGCGATCGTTGTGTCCTCCGCCCGGCATGTTGAAGTATGTGCGCATATAGAGAATGTCGCCGATCTCGCCATCGTGAATCCTGGCGATTCCGTCCCGGTAGCTCTCTTGATGGTGACGCTGCAGTCCGACGACAACGTTGAGCTTCTTTGCCCTGGCAATCTTGTTGGCAGCCAGAAGCTGACGATAGCCGGGCGCGTCGACACAGCAGGGCTTTTCCATAAAGACCTGCTTTCCGGCTTTGACGGCAGCCTCATACATCATCGGCCGGAATCCCGGCGGTGTCGTCAGCATCACCATATCAACACCACAGTCGATCGCCTTCTGGTATGCGTCGAATCCGATAAATTGTCGTTCAGGAGGAACGTCGATCTTGTGCTTGATCTCGTCGATTTTCAGCAAGTTGCGGAGACTCGCGTCGAGCCGATCCTGAAACACGTCGGCCATCGCCACCAGCTTGTTCGGGCCCTTGGCCACCAGCGCGTTCTTACATGCCCCGGTGCCTCGGCCGCCATTGCCGATAAAAGCGATCTTCACCACCTCCTGGCCCTCGGCATGCGCACTGCGTGCGATACTCAGACTGCCGGCAGTACCCACCATCGCCGCACCCGCTACCGACCGCTTCAGAAAATCGCGACGTGAATTAC
>CAYNDU010000251.1:0-8333 GCA_964395615.1 uncultured Pirellulaceae bacterium
GCCGCAGCGCCGCCGCCGATCAGCAGGTCGTCACCATCGCCACCCAGCAGCGTGGCATCGGCATTGAGCGTGTCATCGCCCGCCTGTCCGTCGAGTGTCACCGGCGCTCCACCCAACGAGGTGGCCGGGTCGACCGTCACGTGATCGTTGCCTCCGCCAGCTAGGATTGCGAGTCCGGTGAATCCGGCATCGCGATCACCGATGGCCACGTGTCCCCAAGGCAGGGTGACCGTCGGCAAGAGAAGACCTGCCAGATGGGCATCGGTGTCGGCCACCGCAATCGCGTCGCCCACCGGACTTCCTTCGACGGAAAGAGTACCGGCAAAATCACTCAACACGATACCGGTCTGGGACGTGCGAAGGGTCCCAATACCGACTCCGGTCACCACCGTATCGGTCAGGTCACCGACCTCGACCGACGTTCCCGTCGATCCATCTGGTGCGATGACATTCACTTCTTCCACGCTGCTGGCACGTGCGGAACGCGCGACCGGCCCGGTCACGACAACGTCGTTGCCATTCGGTCGCACGGCGTAGGCCCCGTCCTCACCGGCCAAGACGAGCGAATCGGATCCGGTACCGCCATCCACAACATCCAATCCGTCGGCCGCCACGACAATAATGTCAGCGTCGGCGCCACCCAGGACGCGGTCGTTGCCCGGACCGCCGAGTAAGCGATCCGCACCGGTGCCGCCTTCCAGCCGGTCATTCAGCGTACCGCCTTCCACGAGATCGTCACCCGCTCCACCGAGCAGGCTCAAGGACGCGCCGGACACGCCGGCACCGCTGATCACATCGTTCCCGGCACCGCCCGCCACCGTGGTCGGGATGGTCAAGCCGGTTAGCGTCACACGGTCAGCACCGCCGAGCGCCTCGATCCTCAATTGATCAATTCCGGTGCCGATCGTCACGGTGCTACCGTCGACGGTAACGGAGTTTGCCGTGGTGCCGATCACGTTGTCAGCGTTGCTGCCGACAATTTGCAGCTCGTCGAAGCCGCCGGCACCGCCTTCAACGGTAAACGCGCCGCCGACATTGGCGTAGTGGAACGTGCTGCTGCTGGTGGAAGTGACAAAGTCACCCGTGCCCAGCCCTGTCGGAGTAACGCGTACCGTGTCATTTCCGTCAGTGCCGACAACGGTCAAGGCTGCTCCGCCGGCGTCGATATTGATGTGTTCAATACCAGCGAGGCTCACCGTGCCGAACCCCGATTCCGTGATGGTACTGCCGCTCAGGTCGAGCGTCACATTTCCCGTACCTGAACCGTTAAAGTTGACGACGTCGCTTCCCGTCCCGTTGTCGCCCCCGATGACCTTGAGGCCGGTGGTAAACGGGGCGTTTCCTGCAATCGAAATCGTATCGTCGCCACCCAGCGCGTTGATCACGACCAACTCGACCCTCGACAGATCAACCTGATTGTGGAACCCGAAGTTGTTCGTCACGGTCACAATACCGGCGTCCGACACGACGATCGTGTCGTCCTCGGCGGTACCTTGCACAACCGCTGTTGTGCCGCTGATGGCCACGCTTTCCACTCCTGCGTAGCCGAGTGACAGGAGAGCGGCACCGCTGGCGTCCACCGGATCAACGACGCCGGTTCCCGGTGTCGAACCGGGCGTGACCGTCGCGTTGGCCGTGGTGACGATCAGTCGGTCAGTCGCCTGCTGGCCGACTGCGTCCACGCTTACTTGTTCGACATCGCTCAGCACATAATTCGTCGCAGAACCGCCCGACGATATTCCGAGTTGCCCGCTGTTGGAGCTCGTCGCCGTATAAGCGACGTCGTCGTCGTCGCCCGTGCCGACGACCGACACCGTATCGCTTCCCGCGGAAGGCGCACCGCCGTCGATGTTCACGGTACCGATTTGCCAGGAACCGGTATGGGCTGCCGAGAATTGGTCATCGCCGCCGCCACCATTCAGATTCAAAACGCTGCCGTCCGCACCCAAATTGGCGAATTCCACGATCGGGGCGGCGCTGCTGGCCACTCTGCCGGCCAATGTCGCCGTGCCGGTCAACGTAAAGGCGTCGGCACCATTGGTTCCGTTGACCGTCACGATGTCGGCCCCGGCGCCCTGGCCACCATCAAGCTTCAACGTGCCGGTACCTGAAAACTGAATCACCGACGCCACGGAGGCACCGCTTCGCAGAACGGAAACCGTGCCGGTGTCGGTCGAGGCTCCGGGAGTGACCACAAAACCATCGGCCTCATTGAGCGTACCGGGGATCACCAGCGAGTCGGCATTCGCGGTCGCGACCGCCATGCTCCCGTCATCTCGACCGATGACGCTCACTCCGTCATTACCGGCCAGCGTATCGATCGTGATCGCATCGAATCCCTGCAAATCTCGGACTCGATACAAGATCGGCTTCGCGGGATCCAGCGGATTCGCATCCGAAACCGTGACCTGTGGGTTGGCGACGTCGCCGGCGGCGGTGAAATCAGCTGCCACCGATTCGTTACCGCTCGTGCCGGGGTTGTCCGGATTGGTGCCGAGCAACGTGATGGTGTCGGTATCACTCGGATTGCCGTCGTCGTCGATGACGATCACGTCCAGATTGTTGGCATAGGATACCGTGACCACCGGCGTGCCGAATGACAGGTTCGTGACCGACAATTGGCCCGATTCGGGACCGGATGGCTGCAACACGATGTCTTCCGATACGTTGCCGCCGT
This sequence comes from uncultured Pirellulaceae bacterium, assembly GCA_964395615.1. Lineage (GTDB taxonomy): Bacteria > Planctomycetota > Planctomycetia > Pirellulales > Pirellulaceae > CAYNDU01. The sequence continues at coordinate 2,678 of CAYNDU010000251.1, forward strand.
TAACCGCCGTGCGGTAAATCAAGAGATCGGCCTGATCGCCGTCCGCTTGGACCGGATTCCCTTCGTCGAACGACACGTCGATGCCCCAGCCTGTCGGTGTGTTGTCGGCATACGGTTGAATATCCAGCGTGTCGATATCGTTGGGACCTTGGCTCGCCCGACCAGGCGCCGGGTTCTGGTCGTCGCCGAACGCGTTCAGGAAAGCCACGTTGCGGAAACCGATCGGAGCGCTGCCGTTGATGTTCAGGAAGAACTCGTTGTCGCCATCGGGATCGACGTCGAACACGGGATTCACGGCGGCACCGGTCGGATTATAGAGCGGATTCGTTGCCAGATCGGCCAGCGAGATAAGTGTTGCATCGACATCGTCTCCAACGACGACGAAGTTATCGTTTTGATCGACGGTCGGGTCATTGTTGTCGCCCACGATATTGACCGTCTGGCTGGTGATTCCAGGCGTTAGTATGACACTTTCCATCGAGCTCCACGTCAGGCCGAAGGACGTGTCACCACTGACCGGATGCGTCGAGGTGATCGTAACTTCGACCGGATCGACTTTATTGCTGAAGATATTCACTTCACCCGGAGTAACGACCGACAATCGGTCTCCGTTGGGCGCGAACGAGGGCACCGGATCGCCGCCGTTGACCTTGATGGCAAAGTTGAAGGAGAGAAAAGCCTCGACGTCGTCGGCCAGATCGTTGGCACCCGGAACCGCGTCAAAGCCGGTGTTGACAAACAGGCCGGGAATCTTTGGATCGGCCTGAGTGAACGTCGGTGTGTCGATATTGACGTCGACCAGCGGGCCGGCCGCGACGTTATTCAAAGCAACCAATGTGTCCGTAACGACCACACGGTCATAAGCGGCACCGTCCCCCGCGCCGGGCAGAATCACGCCTGCACCAAATCCGAAGGGGTCGATCGTCGTCCCGGCGTCCGAAAGCGATGCCTCGCTGGGACCATAAACGTAGAGCTGATCGCCTGCCGCACCGGCTCCACCGCCGTCTGCCGTCAACCCGGTCCGTGACAGGCCGTGCAACATGATATCAGGCCCGTCAGACCCGCCGGCCACGCCGGGAATCGCGTCAGCGAACGGCTGAGCATCCTGAGGGCCATCCCAAGGATTTCCCCCGAGAAAGACCATCGCCATGCTGTCGGACAAGGGGGCGATGGTAAGATCATCATCGCCGGTAGTACCGACGACCGTTAATTGATCGTTGTCGGCGCCGTCACCCACATAATGCACGGTTTCGACCGTGTTGATGTCAATCGTGGTGCCACCATCGATATCAAAGTCCACGGCACCCGTCCCGGCTGACTGGTAGGTGGCCGTCGTCGTTCGCCCGCCGCCTGCATCGCGAATGAACACGACGTCGCGCGCATTAGTGTTCAAATCCGTTGCCTGTCCGTTCAACTGCACCGAAGCACCCGTGGCCACGGTACCGGCGTCCAGAAACAGATTGAACGTATCGGGCGAGTCATTCCCATTGAATGTGTGATCGGCGTCCGCCGCCAGGCGGTTGCCTTGGATATTAAAGAGACTAGCCGCCGAACCATCGTCGATCGTGACGTTGGAGACGGGAGCCGCACCGCCAACTCCGGTCGCATCGACGTTGAATTCATTGACGCCGTTCCCGGCGTTGACATCAATGGCCTCCAGATCGGCACCGTACGTCAAGATTCCACCGGCCCCAAAAATGCCGCCGGGCGCGACGGGCGCACCGAACGGACCGCCACCGATCATCGTTTCATTCATGTGGAACTGATTCGCAGCTCCATCCGCCATATCGTCAATATGCAGAACGTCGGCGCCGCCGCCTGAAGCCAAAAAGATCGGGCTGACCACGCCGTTCGACGTGTCGCTGCCGTCGTTGGTACGAATGACGTCGTTACCGCCGCCCGTAAACAGGGCGGTTACTCCGAGACCTGCAGCCGTGGACTTCACGTTGAACAGATGCCCCGCGTCGTTCGCTCGAATTTCGACGCTGCCGCCGCCGAGGCTCGTGTAGTGAATCGTACCGCCGCCGCCGCCGAAGCCGGTAATCCCGTCGATCGTGCCGCCCGTAATATCGACCGTTTCACTCGGCCCGGTCGACCCGGAGTCGTCGACGACCAGCCGGTCGTCACCCGCACCGCCGTCAATCATCACACCGGTGGAAACCGAGCTTACATCGGGCGTATCGTCGAAGATCTGGAACAGGTCGTTACCGTCTCCGCCATTAAGCCAGGTGGTGATCGGAGTGGCAATTGCCGGATTGGGCGTCGAACGAACTCGTAGCGAATCCGACGCTCCGTCGTCGCCGAGAGTCTGAGTACGACCATCGAGCGTGATGGACGCCATTGTCGTGTCACCAGAGTTGATGCCGATCAAATCGAGCGAATCCGCACCGTCGTGCCCATAGACTGTAAGATTCGTGAAGGCACCGTTTACAAAACTAAACGACTCGTACGCGCCTGACGTGTCCTGGACTCTCGTACCGCCTGCAACCGGCACGACCTCCAACCGGTTGTTCGTGGGATCACCGATGACGGTCAGCGCCGTTCCGCCGGTGCTGTTCACGGTAATCGGCTCGAGGCCGGTGAAATAGACCTGAAGATCAGCGCCTGGCACGGACGTCAATACTTCCCCTGCGTCGACGTTACCGCCCAGCCCATCACCCAACGCGTACGTCTGTGCGAATCCGCCGGCCAGGTTGGTGTAGACCATTGCATCCCGATCGGCGCCGCCGTTGAACAACAAGTTTGGTGCACCACCGATGTTCGGGTTGTCAAACCCGGCCGACAATGTGCCGGCGAATACGGGCAAGCCGTTGACCGCATCAATGGTCAGTCGATCATTGCCCGCCAAACCGCTGACAACCAGGCTCTTGGCGTCGGCGATCGGCGAATCAAACCGCTTGACCCCATCAACGAACAATTGCACGTTCGTTCTCGCTGAGTCGAGCATTACGACGAATTCGTTGTCGCCCGCGTCGCCGCTGATCCCGATATCCCAAATACCGTTTATGGCATTCAACGTCTCAATACTGGTGAAGTTGACGGCTTCATGGCCGCCGCTAAAGGAGATCCGCCCATCGCCCGGGCCGGCAACTTCCAGCAAAGCGCCGACGGTCAAGGCCAGATCAACCGTCATGGTATCGCCGGGTATGCTGGGAAAGACGGGAGCTGCGCCGTTGATCGTGTATTCGGTGCTCAGACTCGGATCAATATTTAGCGTGTCCGCGCCGCCACCGGCATCCAATTGAAGTTGCTCGGTTGATCCGTCGTAAGAAATGGTCGAGGGGTTCGACCCGGCCACTGCGCTTGGGCTGACATTGTAGGCTGTGGCAGCGCCGTTATTCTGATCGTGCAACACGATCCGGTCCGCTGTGCCAAGTCCCGAGTTAATCGTCAAATTGCCGGCAATCGTGGCCAGCGTGCCTCCGGCCGCACCGACATGAACCGTGTCCGACCCACCGCCGGTCATAATCGCCGTGTCAACCGAGGTGCTCTGAACCCACGTCGCCGCCCCCACGGCATTCTGAGCCATCAGCGCCACCGATTCCATGTTTGCATAACTCGCACCGCCGAATGACGCTCGCGCGAACGTCGATCCCGTCACGGTCCACGCGTCGGCGACCGCGTTCAGCCCGTCGTTGACCACCAATGCGTCAACACCGGCACCACCCTGTACGGTCACGGCGTCGGTCAGACTTGCGTTCGTCGCAACGTTGCTCGCCCAGAGCGTCACCACATCGCTGTTGTCACCAGCGTCGATGCCGACTGGAACACCGACTGTCGAGCGAAGGATCTCCACGCGATCATTGCCGGCATCACCATTCACCGTGATCTGCGCCAGGGAATCGGCCGTTGCAACCTGGTCAACATTCAGAGTGATCACGTCGTTACCGGTCAGCCCATTGACCGTCAACGCAGCCTTGTTGCGAAACTGTATTGACTCGGCGCCGCCGGCGAAGTTGACTTCGTACGTTTCCTCAACCGAGCCGGTAATCGGATCGATCGACGTGCTGACCGGTCCGTCCGTCACGTTAATCACATCGACGCCCGCACTGTCATTCACCGTGAGCGACGTGGCCGGAACAAGATCTTCCACCGGCTCGAGTCCGGTAAACGTGATCGACGTGGTTCCGCCATTGTAACTGAGGAGCCCCGAGTTCCCGGTCGCGTCTTGTGGACCGGTCGTGTACTGCCCCGTCATCGGCACCCCGGGGTCGCCCGTGTGAACCAAACGGTCCCCGGCACCGGTTCCACCGGCATAGTCGATCGGAATCGTAATCAGCCCCTCCGACTGATCGACGATCAGCGTGTCGTTGCCGCCAAGTCCCTGCACATCGATACGCGTTAACGAACCGATCGGCACGCTGCCCAAGATCGAACCGTTGAGTGAGACCTGGAGTTTGGTGGCGTCGGCCGCGTCGACGGAAATCGAAAACGTGTCGCTCTGACCGGCTCCGGCTCGGTCGCCGACCAACGGCAACACGCCGCCCGTGTTATCGAGCATCGCTTCGATGGATTCAATCAATCCGGCCCCGGTCACCGAGTCGGTGCCGGCAGCCCCGATATCGATGGCGGTCGAAGCAAGGTGCGTACGAAGCTCGCTCGGCGTGACCGAAGGATCCAAATCCATGAGAAGGGCCGCGACTGCCGCGGCGTTCGGAGCTGCGGCCGATGTGCCGAAGAACGATCCAAATCCGGGAACCGACGTACTGGTCCCATCGACCGACGTGATAATCGGCTTGTCGATGATCTGCAGGGCGATCGGGTTTCCGGCCGCGTCGAGCGTTCGTGTGACCGGTCCGTGCGACGTAAACGACTCGGCCGTCGTCGGCGTTTGCCACCAGGCGGCGGCCACGCTGATCGCGCCGTTAGTGCCGTTATGCCCGGGATTATGGGCGTTCGTCATCGCTCCCGGCGCGCCCAACCCGTCGACCACATCCGGTGCGTTAAAGCCGATCCACTTGATCCGCGTCGGGTCCAAGCCGTTCGCTCTTTGAACTGCGATCTGAGCGGTTATCGGTCCGCCGGTCGTGTTGTTGTACGCGACAAACTCACGCGGTACGTCCGTCGCAATGTTGTCCTCCAGGCCGGCGTCCAAGACGGTCGTTCCGGCTGCGTCGAGCAAGAACACGTCCAAGTCCGACGAGACGTTCCCGAAGGGTTCGTCATATTGAAATACGATCAGCGTTCGACCCGGCTGCAGAGTGATTTCCTGCTTGATATCTCCGGCGCCATCAAAGTCGTGATAGGTCAGCGGTCCGTCACCCAGACCGAGATCGCCCAGGCTGAGATTGATCGGCGCCTCGTAGCCGCTGTCACCTCGATTACCGGCCGAGCTGAAATAACTCACGCCTCCGCCCACCGCGCTGTTTACCGCCTGTGCAGCCGACCCGTCCTGGAAAAATGGCTCGGTCGTTAGTCCATTCAAATCGTCAACAATGATGTCCGCACCGTACGTGACCAGCGACGAGATCGCCGCCGCCATCGAAACGTCCCCGCCAACTCCTGACGCAAATGCCAACGACGCACCCGGCGCGATGTCATGAATCAACTCCAACATCGCTCGGCCTTCGTCCGATGCGCCCGCAGGCCCGGAAATCAGGACCGGCAGCGGTGCCGGTAAGTCGCCGGTCGACTGCGAGTCAGACAGTCCGCCTGC
>CAYNDU010000252.1:0-8315 GCA_964395615.1 uncultured Pirellulaceae bacterium
AGGCTCACGTCGCTCCACCCCGGGCTGGCTTAGGGCCGTCCCTTCGGGACTCGAATGCCGCCAGGCTCACGTCGCTCCACCCCGGGCTGGCTTAGGGCCGTCCCTTCGGGACTGAAAGCCGGCGCGGGGTCCGATGTACTGATGATTCGTCAAGTGGCGTGCAGTACGTCTTATTTGCCGTGTAGCAGGTATCTCAGCAGGCCGGGCGATAACGCTCCACCGCCCACAAGTAACAGCTGGTCACACGCGCTCGATCCGTCGTTCCCGCTTGCACGGATGAGGGATCGCTGCAGTTCGCCGAGCAGTTTACCGTAAACCCTTTGACATGCTGCATTCACTTTCGACATCCGGCTCGCCCGTTGCGGTTCGCGTTTCAGCTGCTCTGCCACCGCGCGCGTCGCGTTGAATTCCCGTACCAGCGCTCGAGTCACATCGTCACCGGCCGGGCTCGTGCCACGTAACCGCAAGGAATCGGCCGAACTGAGAAGTAGGTTCGTTGAATCGGCACCGATATCGAGCACTGCCGTGGCGCTCGCCGAATTGGAACGCGACTGCTTCCTCCACGTGGCACGTCGTTCGAAAACGACGAAATTATGGAGCGCCACACCATCACATTGCACCACGTGCGGATCCCAATCGTTTGCGCGCCACAAGTCAAGTTGTTGGCTGAGATCGTTCCGTCGCAGAGCCAGCAGTAACACTTCACGCTGTTGAGCCATATCGCGGTGAGCGGTGTCGCCGAGTAGAGCGGCGTCCCATCGGACCTCATCCGGCGGAAACGGGATTTGGTGCCGTGCCTCGAACCGTATCAGCTCGGCCGTTTTCTTTTCATCCGAACCGGGGACGGTAATTGTGCGGCACAGGAGTTGGCGTGTTGGAATCTGGATCGCGATTTTGCTGCCGCCCTCGACAGCATGATCTCGTCGAAACAGTGCGAGCGTCTCCGCCAGGATAGCGAGCGACGGATTCTCGAGGGTGGACGTCCCCGCCGGCAAGCGATGCGCCCGGAAAACGGCGTCTCGAACCACCACCGTTTCTGTCTTCACGTCAACAACCAGGCAAACGGCCTTCAAACCGGTGCGGCTAAGGTCCAGTCCCCAGGCCTGCCTGGTCGGCCTTGCAGGAAGCGAGGACCGTAGTTTTTTGAGGATGCCGACTCGGTCGGCGCGCAGCAGGTTGGTGTCGACCGCCGCCAAACCCAATGCCTGCAGGGCCAAGCCACAAGCAACGAAAAGTTGTCCCGGGTATTCCCAAAAGGCTTTCTCCACCTGCTTATTCGCCATTTTCAATCGCTTGGGCAGCAACAACCTTCGTACCGGCAGGTCGACTGCCGACTGCGACGTGCCCGATTTCCAGGGAATGAATGGACGGTGACCCTGCTCATTCGCCGCTTGCTGCCGCCGCAACATCTCCTCGAGCGCCTGCCGCGCCGGCCGATTGTTCTTGCCCTGTTTGACCAGACGCCGACCGGCCTCGATCGTGGCCGCCGTGACCTCAGGAGCCCGTTCCAATTCCGAGTCGAGAAAGGCGAGCTCGTTCGCGTAATCTGTTAGCGTGATGACTTTTTCGTTCTGCAAAGCCAAAGGCGTCGTTTGCAAAGTCGTCAGCGCACCGGCGTAGTCGAACCGACTGAGTTGCTGTTGGGCACGTCGGATGACGCCGACGCGCAGCTGGCCGGCCCATCGCTCGACTTGAGGATCGTCGGGTGCCAATACGAGCAACCGGTCCACCTGACTCAAACGTTTAAAAAGTCCACCGCCGTTGGAATCACGCAAGTCCGACTTGAGTTGTCCTATTTCCTCGAGCGCGCCCGTCGCTCGCGCCAACCGCCGTTGCACCGACTCGTCTCGAAGCGGTTCGGGAACCCGTTCCAATTGGGCGATTGCGTCCGCGTAGAGGTGCTGCTGCAAGCAGAGGTCCGCCTGCCAGCCAGCCTCGACAGCCAAATCGGCTATCTGCTGACGCCGTTCGGATATCTCTGAAATCAGCTGCTCGGTAACTTGTTTCACATGCTGCAAGCAAACATGGTTTTGTCCGACCGCCAGTCGGTTGAGCGCCGACAGTGCGTCATTAAGGCGAGATGTGTTTACCATCTCTCGAATCTCGGCCAGTCGTTGCTCACTTTGCCGTATTAACTCTCGCTCCAGGAAGACCATGTCTTTTCCGCAACAGGCGCAAAAGGTCTCGTCAACAGGTCGGTCTGCCTGGCAACCAGGACACTCTTTCCAGAGAGTTCCACCGCAATCCCGGCAATAACGACTCCTGCCCGGATTAATCACGCGACACTGCCGACATTGAATGTCGCGGTCGGCGCGTTCCGACGGCCCTCCGTCCGGCTGCTTGGCCGACTCGGGTCGGCTGCGCGAGTATTCGGCACGGGCCGCCCGGGCGTTCACTGTGTCGCTCATATTCACCTGTTGATCTATCTGAGTTAAACGCGCATACGATGTCATTCTTCAGGCAGCCGCATTGCCATGCGATTACCGCGCCGGGGCGCGGGAAGCGGCTGCCCGCAGGGCGGACAGTCATTCCGCAGCCGATCGGTTCAGGCGGTCTGTCATCCGCGATCCTTTCGACGTAATGATCATTTCGATTTTCAAGTTCAATTCCGAAATCCTCGGATGGTCGAACTGACATCGCAGGTGTCCGTACTTGCCGGGCGGTAGTCGGAAGGAGGGGGACGTTGCCGGCACATCGATGTCAAGATGGTAAAGCCCCTTCTTGGTCCCTTCCTCGGCAAACGGCGTGAATCGCACGTTGACAAAATCGGGCGTTACCTGGATGTGTTGCAACTCGAGGTCCCGATGCTCGTCACGCACTTTCACCAACAGATGAGCCTGACGGCTATTGCCTGCTTGCCACCGCCCCAGATGCACAATGCCTTCGATATCGATTTCCGGTCCATAAAGGGCCAACCGCCGAAGTACTTTTCCCTTCAGCAACACCTCGCAGTCTTGCGATGCATCCGGATCCGTCTTGCTGAGGCCGGCCGACCGGCCCGTTACGCGCACGGGAATCGTGAACCAGCCCACCGGTAGATCCGACGGAACGGTCAGGCTGAGACGAACTGCCGAGCGCGCATTCCACTGTTCCAGCTGACCAGGTTTGACCGTTTCGAGTGACCACTGCAGGCCCTCTCGACCTGGCTCGACTTTGTCGATGACCAGGTCGTCCCATGCTTGCGAATAGAAGACGGTGCTAACCCGAGTCGTGCCGCCGGCCGGCAAACGGGGTACGACCAATTCTTCGTCGGCGCCCCGCAGCAGTGCTCGGACCTGACCAAGAACCGTCAAGCTGATCACTTTATTACGAGGGTCATTGGTGAAGATGGACGCGCTTTGCCGGTACAAGGAATCGCGGCCGGTCTTCCAACTAACGACCACTTGCGCCGATTGACCCGGTGCCAGATCGTTGCGACTCAGTTTGCTGAGTGTGCATTTGCAAGTCGTAGGCCCCTTCTCCAAATGTAGCGGCGCGTCGCCCTGGTTCTGAAGGACGAACGTGTACTCGTTGGTCGATAAAGGATCCATGCGGCCGAAATCGTACGTTACAACACGGGCGACGGCCCGAGGTCCGCCGGCTCCCGCCCTTCTCCGTGCCTCCCCGGCCGTCACCAACCTTGGTGTGCGAATCACGGCACCGTCCGAGGTAATCTCCGTCTTGACCGTATAAATATCCGGTTCATCACTACAGGAGGCCAACACGATTGTCGCGATGATCGTGGAAAGTATCGCGAATAGGCGCAGTAATCGAATCGATCGCCTGTGACTTGTCATTTCCAATACTCCCTGCAGCGGCAATGCCGCCCGTAAACAAACCGTCAGCACAGCAGGTGTGAGCCATTGCCGCTCACACCTGCCTCTCCATCGAGATTGTTCGGAGGTCGGTGCCTGGCCGGAAGGGCCGAACATCGACCCAAAGGCGGATCACTCAAAGACCGACCGCTTCTGCAAGTTCAATAGGAACACACCACTGAAGATTTGCGTGGGCGGGAGTTCCACGATGCTGTCACGATAGCCGAGTTTGGCATAGGCGGCGGGCGCCAGATTTTTCGGTACAGGGAAGCCAGGATTCAGGAACTTGTCGTTGTTCGTATCACTGAAGTCCTTGACACTTCCATCTGCCATCAAGATGTTACAGACGGCTGCTTTGCCGCCGCCATGCACGGCATACCAGTCGCGAGTGTCCTGTAGATACGTGTTGCTGCTCGTCGTCGGGGGCGGGCAGCTTCCGCCGATTTCGCAGTCGACCTGCACGGTCAGGTCGGCAGCCTGATCAATCAGGTTCAGCGTGTTAGTGGTTGGGTCAAAGTATGCCGGACCGTCGTTGAACGCCTCGGTCAGCATTTCACCGGCCTCGATAAACGTCTTGCTGTCGGTGCTGCCATTGGCGAACGGGTCGGGGGTTACGCCGTCGGCCAGAAACTTACCGTAACCCACCGTTTGGCTTAAGATCGCCTCGTCGATATCGCCGGGCGCCGCATCACCTAACAAGGCGATATTCGAAGAAACCACCGGACCGGTCTCCAGCACGCGACGCTTTAACGGACCCAAGGTCGTGCTCAGCCCCTTCAGTCCGCTCTTGCCGGCCGTCCCTCCGGCCAGGATCTTGGCGGGACTGGTGCTCGCGTCAAATGTGAATCGCGGCACGCTTCGGACGAGGTGCCATCCCGCGGCGTAGTTGGTGTTGTAGCCCTTGTCCAGGATTGCTCGAGCCACGAGGGCGGCGCGTTCCTGATCGTTGGGAGCCGTGTTGGCAAATGTGCCCGCACCACCGATGCCGGCCAATCCCGACCAGCTTCCGGAACCGCAGACGCCTGCCAACAGACGTTCCGGCGGTGCGCCGTCTTTCGCGTCCGTGGTGTCTTTGCCCAACATGTCGTTCAGTTTTTCCGGTCCCCGTAACGGATTCGACGGACACTTCATCGCATCCACGTTTCCGGAATTCTGATTCACGACGTCAGCCACCCAGCCATACGTGTCAAGGCAGCCGTCGCGGCGAAAATCGCTGGCACCGCTGCAGAGCCGACCCTGTTGGTCAATGTCCGCAAACGTATGCAACGCGATCCCTATTTGACGCAAGTTGTTCTTGCACTGGGTGCGTCGAGCGGCTTCGCGGGCCCGTGCCACGGCCGGTAACAGCAAGGCTGCCAGGATGCCGATGATCGCAATCACGACCAATAGTTCGATCAATGTAAAGCCCTCGCGGCTCGACTCAGCCGACCGCGGTTTCCGAATGTTCATTTTCCAATTCATCTCTTCGTTAACTCCCAATGAAAATGATACGCGCTTCTTTTCGCCATCGCTTCCTGCTCGAGTGCCGGCACCGAGCCGACTCCCTCAATTCCGTTCGACAATCGCATTACGTCGTTCTTTCGGAGCTCTGCCGATACACCTCCCTTGGTTGATGGCTCATTCGATTTCCTGAACGCTCTGTACCTCTTCTCCAGTAATCTCGCATGTGTTCGGAGTTCGTCCCTTCAGTCGGCCTCTCGCCCGTTGATCCGGTCGGTCGATCGCTTATGGCAAGCTGACGACGTTGAGCGAATAGAAGCTCATCAATTCGTTCTCCTTGACTTCGACCGAGTCATCGGTAAAGCCGCTTCCGGGGACGGCCGAAAAGCCGTTATTCAAAGAACCGTCACCGTTGGCGTCGCTGATTGTCCGCACGCCACCGTCGGCGAACAGCACGTTGCACTGACCACGATGAAGGGCGGCGAACCCACGATAGTCCTGCAATACTTGTTTGCGCCAGACAGCCCACCATCCGTTGGCTCCGTCCCGACGTGTACCGGCAGCAAATACCGGTGGACGGAGCGTCGTCTTCAGGACCGGCCCGCCGGTGAACGACATGACCGTAGGCGTGCCGGCCGGGTTATTGCCGATCGACTGTAATAACTTCGAAGCCGGCCCGCCGTCGCCCAACAACGGTACAATCGTTGCGGATACTCGAGCACTGTCGACCTGGTTCAACTGCAATGGACCAACCGAACTGCTCCTCGACCGGATATTCGCCCCGCAACCCAATCGGCCTGACTTCAGATTGCCGCTACCGTCGAGTATCGGCTCCGTGCGGACCAGCGCCCAACTGGCCGTGTAGTTCGTGTTGTAGCCTCGTTCGAAGAGATGCTTTTCAATGTGGTCGCGCCGAGCCGGATCACCGGGGGCCCATCCGGCGCTGCTGATCGCCCGGCATGGGTTCATGATCACCGTCCCGTCGGGCGCTGCCTTCGGCAGACTGCCGAGTCGGTCCAGGCAGACGTCAAATGAACGGGTGTCGAGCCCCAATAACTGGTTGTACGTTTCGCTGATCTGGTAAGGATTGGCCGGACAGAGCATTTGGCCGACGGGTGTCTGAGCATTGACCAGGTCGGCGACCCATCCCACTTCCGTGACGGCACCGTCTCGTAGCCAATCGAAGGCCCCGGAAGTCAAGAACCCGGTTCGACTGGCGTGGGTGGCCATGCCGATGCCGAACTGTCGCAAATTATTGGAACAGGCCGTGCGTCGACTGGCCGATCGAGCTGCATTGACAGCGGGCAGCAACAAGCCAACCAGAATGCCGATAATGGCAATAACCGTTAGTAACTCAACGAGCGTGAATCCGCGCCGTGAACCGTGTCGACCGGCGTTGCCGACCGGCCCGAGATCCTCTGGCTTCCGCATGACTCCAACTCCTTCTTTCTCCGGCTACGTGGGCTCGGCCGCGCCCCGACCGTCGCGGCGCCGGCTGGCTTGGTAGCCCGTTGTTCTGGTGCCCCACACGTTTGACGCAATGATGGCAGGCGACGATGAAGAGAAGATGAAGGAATCGTGAACAAGCCGATGGCTTCTTGCGAGATTTCGGTTAGCGGAACGTTACCCCGTCATGAAGAGCGGCGTTTGTTTCGTCCCCACCAGGATAAGGGGGCAGGATAAGGGGAGTGATACGCTTATTGTGGCAGGACAAACGGCGGGGGCATGGACGTGACTCCGAGACGTGGACGTACGGTCAGCGGGCCTTCCAGGCCTTACGACACGTCGGCATGATTCGGTCTTCCCGATTTGCCAACCACGGGCGACACGGCCAGCCTTGGTGCGTCGACGAGAACAGCCCCTGGTACCCGCATTCCCGTACCTACGGGCAGCCTTGCCCGTAGGAGACGGACTCTCCCTGCCCTGCCGATAGACTTACCGACCAAGCTCAGCCGTCAACCGTCAGGTTGAGCGGAATCGGGTGCCGAGCACGGCGGTGGGGATGAGCAGCGCCAGGACTGCCAGCGACCAGGTGGGCGGAGCGGCCAGGAGGACGATGCAAGCGTCGAGCAGGATGAGTGACCAGATCGCATGCTGGACGGCGCGTTGGACGGACGTCGGGTGGGGGTTCAGAACCGCGATCAGGCAGCGTCGAATGACGGTGGCCGTTACGAGGAACAGAAGGATCCACCAGGTCGACTCGGTAATGGATACTCCGCCATGGGGTTGCGGCAGGATGTGGTAGAGCCATCCGAGCGAGACGACACCCAGTGCCATGGTGAGGGTGGCGGCGGCGAGTTGACCAGGTTGGCTCTCGGACGCTTCGCGGCGGGCCAGCCATGTGACACCAGTGATATAGATACCGATGCCGCTCGCCGCCACCCATGCGAACGAGGGCAGTGCACTCTGGGGGCCTGCGAGCGGACAACCGGCGGCGGCGCCGAGCAGAACATTCCAGAATCGGCATCCGCCCATGGCCGGCGGACCGGCCGGCGTGCGTTTGAGGGACCGGTCGTAGAGCAGGATGTTTGCGGCCAGAAGCAGGCCGATGAGGGCACAGCGCCAAGTGCCGGCATCGTCCAGCCGGGGCGCGTGGTCGAGGTCAAGCCACGGCGCCAGGCACGCGCTGACGACTCCGAGGGCAAGCAAGCAGGTTCCCAGCTGTCGTGCCGATCGGATGCTGACTCGTCCAGCCGGCAGGGGCCGGTCGGGCCGTTCGCGACGGTCCTGCTCCACATCACAGATGTCGTTCCAGACCATACCGGCCAGGTAAAGGCAGGTAGAAGCCGCGATGACCGCGGCCAGGGGGCCTCGAGCGGTTGCGTGGCCGCCGACGAGCAGGAACCCCATGGACACGTCGGCGATGGCCGTAAAAACATTCGGCACTCGCATTAGCTGCAGATAGTCGTGAAGGGTCGTCGAATTGGGCGACACGATGCGAGTCTCCATGTGGGCGAAGGTCGGTAGGACACGCGGGCCGGCTCCTCCCCGTTTCTCGGGCATCCGTTCTTCTGGCCCCCGTTCTTCGGGCGCCCGCTCTTCGTGGCCGCGCTCGTCGCGGCCCCGTTCCTCTGCCCCGCC
>CAYNDU010000253.1:0-8283 GCA_964395615.1 uncultured Pirellulaceae bacterium
TCCAGTGAACACCTTGCTCAGCCCAACCGCTACGGAAGCTCGTTCCTGCACCCAATAGCCGGGGTGTCAAGATATCCGGCTTGACCGGAACGGCCGGTCGAGCGAAGATTGCTGTTGACGCCGTCGAGCGTTCTTTTCTCACGGTCTGATGCGCTTGCCGATTCCTGGCCTGTCGTTTTTTTTGGTAACTTCGATCATGGTTTCCTCTCGCCGCTCACGCTGGAGCTGTCTGCTGCTTGCGGTCTACCTGTTCGCAAGTGGACTCGCCTGGGCACATTACGGCGATGACTGTGCAACTCGGTCCGCTTGCGCACGTGGATCCCATCTTCGACTAGCGGATTGCCCGATATCGATTCAGCTGGAAGCCGATCCGGAGCGTCACGACCAAGACGTTCACGGTGCTGATGACTGTCTCTTGTGCCGTTTTGTTACGCACAAGCGTTGGGCGGGGACGTGTGTCGACAGCGTCGTGTGTAATGACATCACGGCTTGTAAGCTGTCGCCGACCGACGAACTTGCAATTCTCCCCGTTTGCATCGGTTCCTATCGCGCACGAGCCCCACCGGCCGTCGTCTGAATGCCTCTTCTCTCGAGGTGGTTGCCGCCGTCCCGATCCTCGTCTCTTTGCGCGCCGTGATCTGCGCAACGTGACACGCGGACTTCCATGCGGCACATGGCAGCGCGGAGTTTGTATCGGCGCGCCACCTCGTCTGGTTTTCGACGAATTGTGTGGAGTTATTCTGATGCGACGAAACGCGTTTACATTGATTGAGTTGTTGGTGGTCATCGCCATCATTGGAATTCTTGTGGCCCTGATGCTGCCTGCGGTGCAGGCGGCCCGCGAGGCGGCTCGACGCATGTCCTGCGCCAACCATCTGAAACAGGTCGGCTTGGCGTTGCACATGTATCACGACACGTACCGTAGATTGCCGGCCGGTTGGCGCGGTTATGATCCGAGGACAGGGCGCGGGCATTGGTTTGGCGACCCCGGTTGGGCTTGGGGTGCCACGATCCTGCCCTATCTCGAACAGACCAACGTCTCGGATCAGCTGATCAACTTGGATCTACCGATTGCCGATCCTCGAAACACTGAGGCCCGTGAGTTGCCGTTACCCATCTACCGCTGCCCCTCGGACTCCGGGGACCCGACATTCGTGCTCGATGGTGGAGGACTGGCGGGCGGTATTTCGGCGTTTCAACCAACGAAAATGGCCACGGGGAATTATCTGGGCGTGTTCGGTACGCTCGATTTTCACGACGTGTGCGAGCACGGCCCTTGCCGGGGAAATGGCACGTTTGTATTGAACAAGGGATACCGATTTTCGGACATCAGCGACGGACTCAGCCAGACGATGACGGTCGGTGAACGATCGACCAAGTTGGTTTATTCAACCTGGGTCGGCGTTGTTTCGGGCGGATTACACGGTCCGGCGCGTGTCGTTGGTGTGGCGGAATCACCACCAAATGCAGAAGACACTCCCGACCACTATTTTCATAACTTCAGCAGTCGCCACCCACAAGGAACACATTTCCTGTTTGCCGACGGCGCCGTGCGGATGATCACTGAATCGATTGAAGAAGAGGTCTACCAATCGCTCTGTACACGCGGTGCAGGCGACATCGTCGAAGATGGTTTTCCGGAATAGAGACCCAGGTCAAGGGTGCGCGCCTTTCGTGCCACGGCTCAAGTTCACGCCGGTTACCGACGCGTGTCCGTCTCCGGCGCACGGAGTGTCACGGTCCGCCAAGGCGCCCCTTTGAGCAGTGCGAATTGCCACGTCAATCCTTCGTCCGATCCCGCGATGGATCGGGCCCGGTTGGGGACCGTAGAGCAGTGACCAGTGATTTGAGGCCGGTCAGGTTTTCCAGAAGGCTCTGCCTGGCATCGATGTCTTTGCGGTGATCCAGGATGCCGATCGGGCCGTGATAGTCTGAATCGCAAATCATCTTGATCAGGCGAATGTCTTCTTGGCCCTTTCCGATCGGAAGAATCATCGGTCCTTTCACCGTCATACCGTTCAGATTCAGGCAGAACAGGTAAGGTACCATCTTCTGGAACTCGATTCCCTGCTTCTTGAGTTGAATGATCTCTTGTTCAAACGTCGGAATATGTTCGCCCCGCCAATCGTAGGCCAGTTTCGTGAACCCCAGCTCTTTCAACATGACCGCCCGCTGATCAGGGTTTCGTTTCCTTGCGTCGAAGGGAACAACACACCAGGCCACGAGGTTGTCCATTGCAAACAAGCGGGCTGTTCGATCCTGGGCTCCGACGCGTGCAGGCACGGTCAGGAGCGAAAAGGCGGGGAGGAACCCCACGAGTAGGACGAGGCGTCTGTTCTTGATCATGAGGTCCCTCCGAGTCTCTTGTGGATCTTTCTGCTATGAGCACAGGAGACGTCGCGTAATGTCGCGGCGCCCCGGCGGCATCAGTCTACCCTGATCTCACACCAGATGCTGCGGGCGGATGATAAGTCGAATGTCAGACGGCCGCCTTGGTTCGTTACTTCCAATTCGCGCACGGGGCGACCGGTCGGGTCGAGCGCACGCACATCGGCAGCGGCAGGTACCTTGACGGTCAGTGTGACATCTACCGGTTGACAGATCACCGGCTCGCGCCCTTCTGCCGGCAACATCCAGGTGGTATACGGGCTCCAGCTCTTGGGGTTTGTCTTGCCGGGCCAGAATCCCTGTGCCGTATTTTCGGCCTTGGCGACCGCGGTTACCAGCAGGCGTCGAGCGGATCCGATCGGTAGCCCGTCCAGCGATTGGAGGAAGACAACAGCAAACGGTGTTCGGCCATTCAGTTGCACGGCACCCAGGTCGAGCATCTCGTCAGCGGGCAGCCTTCCGATGGCTCCGATCGTGCGAGGACTTTGGCAGACGAACAGGCCCTGTCCGAAGTCAAGGGTCAGTTGTCCGGTATCGCTGACGAATCGCGGTTCGTCGCCTCGCATCGTCTCATAGCCCGGCAATTTCAGCTCCCTGGCCGAGCGGACAAAGTCGTCATACAACCAGCGGTCCCATGAGTTCTCCTTGATGCGGATGATCCTGCGCGACCCGTCGGTCGGTTTGGCATTGGCCGCACGCCCACAGGCCAGCTCGACCACCGAATTCTGATCGGCCAATTCCGGGGCCGACTTCGATTCCTCCGACCCGTCCGAATCGCCTTGATCTTCAAGAAATAGACGGCGCGCTTTGGACAGAAACGTCAAGTAGCGGAAGTTCGTCGTCGGCGCGTAACGCTCGTCCGGTTGCAGCTGACGCCGTTCTGCTGCCGTATGCAGTTCGTGGATTTCGTTTCGAGCCGTATCGACGTCGTGCCGATGGAACAAGAGGGCGGCGGCGGGAAACGTGCCCCATCGAGCCGGATCCGAATGGCTGCGGAACATCTCGAGTCGCCGGCCATCGAGTCCAAACGAGAAGAGCAGAATGGCATCCCAATCCTGCAGGCAGGCATACGCCGCACCGGCAAGGAGACCCTCGGCCCGGTATTCGTTCGGCCAAGGAAAATTGAATTCGGCCAACACCATCGGCATTCCCGCAACCGCACTGCTACCGAACACCGTAAAGGGACCGCGCTCGTGAACCAGGTCGCTGCCGACCATCGGCTCGTTGGCAAATCTGAAGAAGGGCTTTGCATTTCGGCTCGGGTGTCGCCAGTACTGATTGCGGCTGATGAAGTCGCTGGCGCGGGCGTTGATGAACGTATCGCTCAACACAAACGTCTGGTTCGTTCCGGTCAGCGGGATCCGGACGCCCAAGCGATCCTTCAGGTGAGTTCGGAGATCCCGATAATAGGCGGTCTGTAGTTCGCCGAGGAATTCCAGTGCATCTCGCATGCGCGCTGGGCCGAACCGAATCTTGATCCGATCGTTCGCCTGACCGCGACTGAACCGAACCAGTTCGGCGGCCGGCAGCTGGATCGTGGAATCAACAAGAGACTCGCCCTCTTGTATTTCGGAACGGCCATTGCCGTCCGTCCATGCCTTGACCCACTGTTGCCGACGAGTGTATCGCCGCGCCAGCCAGGTGTTCCATCGTAAACGCAATTGTTCGCGATAGTAGGGATGGGAAAGTTCGGCGTTCAGCAAAAAGTAGAACACGGAGTTCTCGTTCGTTATTTCCAGCAGAGCGATCGCCGGGTCATCCAGGTACCTGAGACCCGTGTAGGGGTTGCGATGCGTGAGGAGTTTCGTGGCATAGTCCTTTTGCAGTTCGATCATGCGAGGATCGAAAATCGACGCGCCCTTCATAGAGCCGGCCCAATTGTGCGTCAGTTCGTCCCCGAACTTGACACCGTCTTTCGTGCGAAACATGCGGTAGTCAAGCAGGTCGAGATAGACATAGATCCCCTGTCGCTTGAGTTGGGCGATCAGATAGTCCATCCGATCCAGAACCTCCGCGTCGAAGTGCCGGCTATCGCCGCGGCCATAATCGACCACACGAGTCGACATGCCGTCGATCGAATGGAGTCGAATCATATTCGCGCCATATTTGGCCAGCCGGTCGGCCAACACTCGTGACACTTCCTTGGGAGGAGCAACCTGGGCACCGCCAAGATTCGTGCCGAAGAACCTTGCACGCTGCCCATTTTCGAAATAGAAATGTCCGTCCGGTTGGACGGTTACAAAACCATGTTTGCCGGCCGGCGCGTCGAGGAAGCGTGATAGATCGATACTGTCACGATTTGTGTCGTCCCCGGGAAACTCGAAGGAAAACCAGTCGTCCGTGTCGTGGAAGACGTAGGTGATGTCGGGCAGTGTTCGGCTGCGTCCCGCCAGATGCAGGTCGTCGAACCAGGCCGTACCGTTGCCCGAAGAGAGTTCGCAGAAGATGCGCAGTCCATTCGCCTTTTCGGGCGCAGTCGCTCGAACCGATACCGCCGTCCAGTCCTGTGTACCGGTGACGGGCTCGGTGGCGGCCTGATCCAGATAGCTGCCGTTGTGCAGCCAGGAGATGATCAGGCGAGCCCGTCCGGCGACCTGCTTGGTGCGAATCCAGGCTTCGAGCGTATAGGTTTCGCCCGCCGCGACGGGCGATTCAATCGAAGTCCAGCGAACGGTGGAGTCTTTCCAGTCGCTCGGTCCGGCATCTCCAGGATCGTCCAGGCGGAGCGACCTGCTGCCCGTTCGGCTGGTCCCCTGATCCCATGTGCATGTTCCAGCTGAATCGAAGGTCAGGCCGGTCCAATGGTCGGGCAGTTCGTCCCGATTCAGGTCCTCTTCGAATGAGGTGTTGGCCAGGAAGTTGTCGTGGTACGGCAAGTCACTCGACAACATACAGAAAAGAATAGTGGTCAGCAGGTTCATGGCGAGTCGTCCTCAGCGTCAAGTCGTAGCCACTCATCGTACCATGATCCAGCAACGATGAATGCGACGATTGCGAAAATCGTCCGGAACCGTTTGCCGGCTGATTTCGCGCACGGTGGCCGCGCGCAGCGATGATTCGTCAAGTTTGAAGCGTCGAAAATTTGTAGAGAAGAACAACTGCCCGCCCGGCGATATTCGCGCCAGGACTTCGTTGAGTAGTACGGCGTGATCCCTCTGTATGTCCCAATCATCTTCCGTCCGCTTGCTGTTGGAAAACGTGGGCGGATCGACGACTGCCAGGTCGAATAACGGTTCGCGCGGTAACTGGTTGACGAACTCGCGGGCATCTTGGCGGACCAGGCAGTGTTCTGATCCTTGCATCTTGTTGAGCTCGAGGTTTCGCCTTGCCCAGTCCAGGTAAGTCGGCGACCAATCCACGGAGGTTGTCCGAGAGGCTCCGCCGCCCGCAGCATAGACACTAAACGTGCCGGTATAGGCGAACAGGTTGAGAAAACGCTTCCCTTCGGCCTGCTCTCCGACCAGGGTGCGCGTCTGCCGATGGTCCAAGAACAGGCCCGTGTCGA
Organism: uncultured Pirellulaceae bacterium; assembly: GCA_964395615.1. Classification (GTDB taxonomy): domain Bacteria; phylum Planctomycetota; class Planctomycetia; order Pirellulales; family Pirellulaceae; genus CAYNDU01. The sequence continues at coordinate 5,894 of CAYNDU010000253.1, forward strand.
CGTAGTCCGATAGGTTAACAAGAAACGAGTAGCCGCTTTCTTGCACAGTCAGTTCATAATGCTGGTCACTGAACCGTTCATGCTGGATGCTGCCCTTTTGCCGGCGTCGACTCTTGAGAAAAACGTGCCGGAATTTGATGTCCAACGCTTCAGCGGCCGTGCGTGCCATCAGGTCCAGCCAGTCCGCATGTTGAGCGGCATCGCGATCGTGAGGTCGTTCGTACTCCGTCAGATGCAGATGATCTTCGTACCGATCAACCACCAGCGGGATTTCTGGAATGTCCCGGTCATAAAGCCTGTAGCAAGTTACACCACGTCTCGTCGGCCAACGACGCAAATGCCGCATTCTCTTGCGCAAACGACTGCGAAATAGCTCGGCTTGCTCCCGCATCTTGTCGGTGATGCCACCAAACACGGGACGATTGCCCGCCGCATGTTCCGTCTCGTCACGGCCCGAGGCGTTGTCCGTGTTGTGACACGGTGCATCATCGGTCGTCGTCGTGCCAGCCGGATTCTCCGGCGACTGGTCGCAGGCCGGCTGACGCGTTAAACGTTGGCTCGGGCTGGGACCGTGAAACTGAAAATAGGTGCACTCGATGCGACCGTTGTAGAGCTTGCGCCGCCGATTTGCCTGCCGACCGAGCAGTGATTCAAACGCCGGGTATGCAGTTAGAATGAAGTGTGACCAGGTGGGAAGCTTGCGAAGGACCAGGGGGATGGACAGGTACAGCGACTCGAGAAGTTCGGAATCGCCGATCCGCCGCCCGTAGGGAGGATTGGTGATGACGCACCCATACTCCCGCTTGCTGGTCAGTTGCGAGAACGGAAGCTGCTGGAAATGGATGAGATCGGAACAGCCGGCCAATTCGGCGTTATGTCGCGCGAACCGCAACGCTCGGTCATCGATGTCCGTACCGATAATTCGCAGCTCGAATGGTTCACGCTCGCGATTGATCGCCTCCTGACGGGCGGCGTGCCAATCGGCCGGCCCGAGATGCGGCCAGGATTCGGCCGCGAATGACCGAACCAGGCCCGGGGCTCGATTCAGACCGATCAGCGCAGCTTCGATCGGTATGGTGCCTGATCCGCAAAAGGGGTCGACAAGTGACCGTTCGGTGTTCCAAAAGCTGAGTTGTACCATGGCGGCGGCAAGCGTTTCCTTGAGCGGCGCATCGGCCGCCATCCGACGATAGCCCCGTTTGTGGAGGCTGGGCCCGGTAGTATCGATGGTTAATGTCGCCTGGTCGTCCAGCAGGGCGATTTCGACTCGGTAGAGAGGGCCGTCTTCCGGCAACGAGGTCGTTTGGTGAGCCGTGTAGAGACTCTCGACAATCGCCTTCTTCACCGCCCGTTGGCAGGCCGGAACGCTCGTCAGCTGCGACTTCAGGGAGCGCCCAATGACGGGAAACGCCGCGTCGCGCCCCATCCAGCGTGCCCAATCGGCAGCCTTGGTCTGTTCGAAGAGAGCTTCAAAGTCGGGCGCCGGAAACGAGGAAACACATATCAACACTCGATCAACCGTACGAAGCCATAGGTTGGTCTGCATGATGGCCGATAAGTCACCGGTGAAGTGGATGCGACCGGGTGAACGCACCTGGCCTTCATAGCCGAGCGCTGCCAATTCGCGTTTTGCGATCGCTTCGAGGCCAAATGCCGTTGTGGCGATCAGGCTGACTTTATCGGGCATTTGGGACTTCAGTCATGGAACATCAGTGTTTGGGAACCACGGCCATTATTCCACGTTGTCCGCACCACCACCAGGGCGATGACGTGCGATATGGCCGACTTGACGCGAGCAGGCCAGCCTTTGGGTAACCGAGTACGCCGCGTGTTTGCCATCGCAGAGTCTCGAAAGAAATCGCCGGACAAGTACAGTCACTCGCCGAGTATCCCTGCTCGCCATTTGTGGATGAGTGTTTCCTGTGAGATATTAACCGGCTTCGCCGCGACCTGACCCTCGACCAAACCGTCTTTTCTTGAGTGCCAACGGCACGTTCCTATGTCAGCCCGGGGTGGAGCGGCGTGAGCCTCGCGAACGTCGCGTAACCCTGGGTGCAGCGCCCGCCAAAGGCCCCAAAGCCCCAACGGGGCGGCCCTAATCAGGGCGCCCCGTTTTCAATCCCTTCGTGCCGTAGGTGATTGGGATGATCACCTCGGTCAATGATTGGGACATCTTTGTGTAGTCTTGTTTGTGTGTTCTTGTTAGGGCCACCTCTTCGGGGTTTTGGCTGTTTTCTCCGTATCTACCCAGGGTTGCGCGACGTTCGCCGGGCTCACGTCGCTTCACCCCGGGCTGGCTTAGGGCCGTCCCTTCGGGACTGAAGCACTGGACGGTGACGGAAACGGGGACTGGTACATTTCTTACCGCAAGCTGCACAGACTGGACAAGG
>CAYNDU010000254.1:0-8283 GCA_964395615.1 uncultured Pirellulaceae bacterium
AAGCACCCTACGGGCCGTTCCGGCAATTGACTCCTGACCCCTTTACCCTAACCTCCAACACTTACGGCAGCCCCATTCACGACTCGATGGTCAACATTAGATCACCGCTGTCAACTTGCGTTCCCGACTCGACGAGTAATCTGCCCACCGCACCGTCGCGTTCGGCCAACACGGTCGTTTGCATCTTCATCGCTTCGATCAGCAGGAGCTTCTGTCCTTTCTTAACCGATTCGCCGGCGCTGACGGCGATGTCGCAAACCATGCCCGGCATGTCGGCGGCCACGTGTGAGTCATTCGTTCGATCCGCCTTGATTCGTCCTACCACCGATGCCTCAAGTGACCGGTCGATGATGGTTACGTCTCGAGGTTGACCGTTGAGTTCAAAGAAGACGGTCCGAGTACCGTCGTCGTGCGGTTGACCGATCGCGATAAACTTGATGATCAGCGTCTTTCCCGGTTCGATGTCGACGGCCACTTCCTCTTGAGGCTTCAACCCGTAGAAGAAGATAGGAGTCGGGAAAATGCTGACATCGGCATACAACCTCTGGTGATCCAGAAACTCGGTAAACACACGTGGATACAAGAGATAGGAAATCACGTCGCGGCGATGGGGATTGTGGACGCCCATTTCCCGGATGGTTTCGTTTGCCTGATCAAGGTTGGCGTCCGGCAATTGCTCGCCGGGGCGACCTTCAAGTGGACGGCTCTGTCCGAGCACACGCTCGACGACCTTTGGCGGGAACCCGCCGGGCGGCTGACCCATTCGGCCGGCAAGCAAGTCGATAACGGAATCGGGGAAAGAAAGATCCCGCTCACTTTGCATCAACTGATCGACGGACATTTCATTGGCGATGAGAAACAACGCCATGTCTCCGACCGCCTTCGAAGTGGGTGTCACCTTGACAATGTCGCCGAACAGTCGGTTCACGTCAGCGTAAACCTGGCAGATTTCCGTCCATCGGTCGGCCAGGCCGAGTGCCCGAGCTTGCTGAAAGAGGTTCGTGTACTGGCCTCCCGGCATTTGATGCTCATAGATATCAGAGCTTGCCGGCAGTACGGGACTCTCAAAGGGCGTGTAGAATTCTCGTACCAGCCGCCAGTATTGAGCCAGGGCGTCCAGTCGATCCGGATCCAAGTCCGACTGTCGGTCAGTGAAGCGGAGTGCTTCGACCAGTGTATTTAGATTCGGCTGCGACGTGCCGCCGGACATGGGGGCCATGGCGGCATCGGCAATGTCCAAATCTTCTTCAGCCGCCTCCAGTATGGCTGCCGTCTGAACGCCGGCCGTGTCGTGCGTATGAAAGTGGATAGGGATGCCGATCTCTTCTCGCAACGCCCGGACAAGTTTGCGGGCAGCATACGGTTTGCAAAGACCGGCCATATCTTTGATCGCCAGGATGTGAGCGCCAAGTTGCTCAAGTTCCTTTGCCATCCGAACGTAGTAGTCGAGGTCGTATTTGTCTCGTTTGGGATCGAGGATATCGCCCGTGTAGCAAATGGCCGCCTCGCACAATGCACCGCTTTCGACGACCGCTTCGATCGCCACCCGCATGTTGGGCACCCAGTTCAACGCGTCGAATACGCGGAACAGGTCAATTCCCGCGTCCACCGCCTCACCGACAAACGTTCTGACAACGTTGTCCGGGTAATTTGTGTAGCCGACCGCATTGGACGCACGCAGCAGCATCTGGAACAGGATGTTGGGAATCCGCTCTCGCATCGCTACAAGACGTTGCCATGGGCACTCCTTGAGGAAACGCAAGGCCACATCAAACGTCGCACCGCCCCACATTTCGATCGAGAACAACTCAGGGCAGAAGCGTGAATACGCTTCGGCTGCCTGGAGCATGTCGTACGTTCGGAATCGGGTTGCCAGTAGCGATTGGTGAGCGTCGCGAAACGTCGTGTCAGTGATCAGCAGCTGACGCTCACTGCGAATCGACTGGATAAATCGCTCAGGCCCCATCGTCCTCAACTGTTGGCGGAAACCCTCACGCCTGGACGGCAGCTCACTCTGGGTCATCGTCCCAACACGTTGCTCGGGATCAAGGGGTGGCGAGACCTCCGGGACCGGTACTAACGTTCGCCGCCCGGAAACCGAGCGATCCTTGACCAACGGGTTGCCATTCACGATGGTGTCGGCCAGGAAACTCAACAGCTTCGTCGCTCGATCTCGGCGAGGCGCAAAATGAAACAGATCAGGCGTTCTGTCAATAAACTGAGTCGTGCAATCGCCGGCCGTAAACTGAGGATGCATGACCAGCTTAATCAGGAACGGGATGTTCGTTTTCACTCCCCGCACGCGGAACTCTTGCAGGCACCGTTCAACGCGCCGAGCCGCATCGTTGAACCGTCGAGCCCACGCAGTGACTTTGACCAGCAGCGAATCGTAGAAGGGGAAAACGACGGCACCGGAAAAGGCCGTTCCTGCGTCCAGGCGAATTCCCATCCCGCTGGCCGAACGGTAGTGAGCGATGCGACCGTAGTCGGGCATAAAGTCGTTCCCAGGATCTTCGGTGGTCACGCGACATTGAATCGCATACCCATGACACTCCACAGCCTCCTGAGCGTCGAGGCCCAGTTCCGGGGCGTCGAGCGGTGTCCCCTGAGCGACCAGAATCTGGGACTTAACAACGTCGATTCCGGTGACCTGCTCGGTTACTGTATGCTCGACCTGGATCCGCGGATTGACCTCGATGAAATAGAACTCGTTCGTCTCGGCATCTACCAGAAATTCGACCGTGCCGGCATTTTCATAATCCACCTGGCGACCCACTGCCACGGCGGCGTCGCAGAGTGAAGTCCGCAAGGACGCGGCCAGGTTTGGAGCGGGTGCGATTTCGACGACTTTTTGATGCCGCCGCTGGACCGAACAGTCACGCTCGAAAAGATGGACAAGGTTTCCGTGCCGATCGCCGAGTAATTGCACCTCGATGTGCCGTGCTTTGACGATGAATTTCTCAATGAAGATCGAGGGGTTCCCAAAAGCCGTCTCTGCCTCGCGTCGAGCCTGATCGAAGGCACCGGCCAACTGTTCTGCATGCTCGACCACGCGCATCCCTCGCCCCCCACCTCCATGTGACGCCTTTAGCATCACCGGATAACCGATTTGCTCGGCAAGTTGACGGCCATGCTGGGCATTTGAAACGGGCAAGTCACTGCCGCCGAGAACCGGCACACCGGCTTGAATCGCGATCTCGCGTGCCGATAACTTATCGCCTAACTGACGCAATACTCCAGCCGGTGGCCCGATAAAGATGATCCCCGCCCTGGCGCAAGCCTCGGCAAATTCAGCGTTCTCCGACAGAAACCCGTACCCGGGATGAATCGCGTCGATGGAATTCCGTCGCGCAAGGTCGATCACAGACTCGATGTCGAGGTAGGCCTGGATCGGCTCGCCAGGATTGCCGATTTCGTATGCCTCATCTGCCTTGAATCGATGAAGGGCGTAGCGGTCCTCATGGGAATACATGGCGACCGTTCGAATGCCGAGTTCGTGAGCCGCACGAAAAACACGGATGGCGATTTCACTGCGGTTCGCAGCGAGAAGTTTTCCGAAGTTCACGGAGTCTCTTTCTTGCCTATCGGCTTGAGCCGAATATTGCGATAGTAAGCGATCATCTTCAAGTTGCCGTGCGTTTGCAGAGCGATAATCCCGCGCATAGGGATCGTCGCATCCGCTTCCAGGTAGTCAACCGTTTGTTTCCCGTTCAACCATAATTGGATTTGCCTGCCCCGGCAGACGATACGATAGTCGTTCCATTCGCCTTTGCGTACCAGGGATTCTCGTCGTTCAGCCGGCGGACCGGCCAGTGCACGCCGGCGCCGCGACTCGTCGTAGAGACACCCCCACCAACCCTCTCCCAGATCCGCCTGGTATCCGCTCACCTCGTGGTCGCCGGGGATCTCCTGCGTCCGGATCTGAATTCCGCCGTTCGTGCGGTCGCCTACCAGTCGGAACTGCAAACGCAACTCGAAATCCTCGTATTCTCGGTCCGAGCGCAGAAACTCGTTTTGCTTGACTTTCGACTCCAGGTCACCTCCCGCGATCGATCCGTCTTTCACGCTCCAGAACTCGAGGTTTCCATGCCATCCGTCCAATGTCTTGCCGTCGAACAACGAGTGAAAGCCCGACTCCACCTCATTTTCCGACAGTTTCGCCTGCTCGCAGGCGGCAACAACGGCTGCCACCTGTCCGGCCAACGAGCGGTGGTCGTTCATCGATTGGGCCAGTTGAAGACCTTCGCTCGACGGGTTGCGGCGCAAGACTTCCAAAACAAGTCGCCGTTCTTCGTCGCGCGTCGCCAGCTGAAGGGCTTGCCGGCAGACGTCCGTTCGCTCGTGCGTCGTCATGTCCAGTTGGCGAGCCACACGGATCAAGCCGCGAAGGGCTCGTATCTGGTACTTGCGATCCCCTTCCGCACTCGCCAGTTCAAGCAGGATGGGCGCGACATCCGCACTCGGCCACTTGCCCAACTCCTGCGAAGAGGCGTCGCGCAAGGGACCGTCGTTGCTGCGCGCCGCTGCGGCGACCAATTCCAATGCCCGGTCTCCGCCAACCGCCGTAAGCATGCTCAATAGCAACGGCCTGTTCGGTGCCGTCGCTTCGGACAGGACACGTCCTATCTGTTCGGCGACCTGGCCGCGGGGCAGTCTGATACACGCGGTCTTCAACGCCTGTTGCGAAATGGATGCATCCGCGCCGGTCGAGGACTCGATCGCCTGACGCAACAATGCAGGGAATTCGGCCATCGAGGCCGTTCGCCCCAACGCGGCCACGGCAACCTGTCTCAACTTCCGATCGCGTGATGTCATCAACTCGACGAGTCGAGGTCGTACCGCCTTCACTGCCCTGCGCCCGGCCAGATCGGCTCCCGCCGTCTGATGGTCCAACGAGTCGCTCATAATCATCTCTTCGACCATCCCGTCGATTGCAGGCAATGCGAGTTGACCGAGTGCCTCCCGAGACGCCTCGGCGAACGCCTCGTCTTTCGACAGCGCGCCGTCGCGGAGCAAGGCCAAGCACCGCGAATCGCCCAGAGCACCCAACGCTCGAACGGCGGCCAATCGAATCGAAGGGTCGGCCGACCGGGCAGCCTCCAGCATGACGGGCAGGACTCGCTGGTCGCCAAGTGTTGCCAGGGCGTGAATGAGTATGACCTGATCGGGCGTATCCAGCTCGTCCATCCGTGCGGCTAACTCGGGCAAGACGCGTTTGTCGAGTTCCGTTTCCCGCGCTGCGCGCAGTCCCAGTCGAAACAGATCGCTTTGTTCCGATTTCAGCAGCCCGTCCAGTAGCTGTTTCGCCCTGGGATGCTCGGCAACGATTTGCTGATACCTGGCCATTCGTCGCACGCGTTCGGGAATATCTTGCCGAGCCAGTCGGTCAAGTAGGGCCATCGCTGACGCGTGTTTGTCGTGCCGCTGCAACTCAGCGGCGCATAACAGCGTCGCCAGCGAGAGGGGCCGCGCGCGAGTCGCGTCATTTGCAGACGCGTCGAGCCTGGCGGTCAGCAATGCTGCCGAGCGGTCCGTGGCTAATCGTGCGATGGCCCGCGCCGCCTCAGTCTGGATCAGAGGCTCCGAAGATTCGAGGTGCCTGCTCAGCGCTTCGACCGAATCCGCGTTTCCGCGTTTCCCTATGGAGTGAATAACGCCGGCAAGAAGGTCGCCCTTGAGAGTGGAACTCGCCCTGATCAGTGACTCGAGCGCCGAGGGCTCGTCGATCGCCTCCAGCGCGGAACGGGCGTACGTGGCGAGATGGGGGTCGGCAAGAAGACTCGCAATGGCCGCGACCGCTCGGCCGTCACCGACGATGGCCAGCTGTTGGCAGGCCTTTGCCTTCTCGAATTCTCCGGCATCCGAATTCAAGACGGTGACCAGGGCCTCTACATTCTTGTCCGCAACCGGCAACTTCACCTGGGCGGCTGCCAGATTGGGAATCGCGCTGATCCACAACAGTGTCACTGCGAACGGCATCCGAGATATGTGCATGGTTCGCCTCTCATATAGAACTGGCAAAACGTGGTTGTAGTAATTATTGTGTGCTGGAAACAGGAGTTTGGACTGAATCTTCAGATCGTCCAGGGCGCTCGCATGGCTCGATTCGTCAATCGATTTGCTTCCAGGTCGTCGATGAATTTCTCACGGTCAGCGTCGAATCGTAACGGTCGCTTGAGCTTCCAGGCGATCGCGGCGGCGTGGCAGGCGATGTGTGACTTGCGCATTACGTCCTGATTTGCAGCCGTGCGACCGCGGGTCTTGACGCAATTCAAGAAGTCCCGAACGTGGGTTGCCGGCGACGTGCCGACAATCGTCGGTTCAGGCAGTTCTCGACGTAACGCATCCGAAGAGACCTCAATACGCCCCGAGTCACCCGTTTCGACCCAGGCCTCGTCACCTTCAAACCGCACCGGGCACGTACCGAGTCCCAACCAGCCTGTGCGCCGCAAGATTAAACGAACTCCGTTCGCGTACCGGCAGGCAATGATATTGTCGTCCGGGTCGTCGCCAGGGTCCTATGCGATCCGCCGGGTGGCTGTGGATGCGCGTCAGCACGTCCCGCAGGTAGGTGAACGGATCGACGCCGGACCATCGCGCTTCCGCGAATTCGTGTAGTCGAACACCATGTCGTCCCGGTCCCCGGTGTACACCCACATATACCTGTTCTGGGACCCCACCGACTTGACGCTGGGGTCCAGAACCGTGATCGGCGTGTCGTCCGTGCGTACCTTCCCAGAGGCCAGAAACGCCGACTTCATCACGCCCACCACCGGCGACAGCATCGAGGCCACATGCCCCACGCAGCCGCACAGCGTGGAACGCGAAAACTTCATCCCCGGGCGTCCATATCGTCCCTGTTGGCGGTACAGCGGAAGATGCTCCGCGTCCTTGCTCGCGATCACGTCCGCCAGAACGCGTGGGCCCGGAATGCCCTTGTCGATCGGCCACAACGGAAGCGGAAACACGGCCCGCATCGTACAGCACCCCCGTCTTCAAACTGCCGGGGTCGAAACCCCCTTTTACCTTGCATTGCGCTGCACGTTCTTGTTATGCTGTGATTATCGGCGAAAAGAATATGCGGAACGGTGTTTGTCGCCTTCTTGGATCGGGCCACAAAAGAGCACATAGTGGATAAGGTGGTGCGAGTTATTGTGTGCCTTGCCGTTGTGGGGTGCGGACTGTGTGGGGTGGCCGAGGCTGATCCACCCTCCGTCCCCGCCTCATTTATCTGTATGTATGGTCATAGCGATGATCTCAGTGCGACCGATCAATTCAGGAAGATCATACCTCCCTTCACGGTGATCGAAGGGACCAGCGCCGACGCCGATTTCATTCAAGAGTTGATTCCCTCGTACAAACCCGAGTTTGCTGAGTTGCGTGAAGCCGTGGCGGCCTGTGTGGCGAAGAGGGCGTAACCGGGCCTGGATAGGGCAAAGAGGGATCGAAAACAAAGAACAACCGGTAGCCCTGGGCTTTGTTTGAATCGTTGCCCCATCCGCGCGACCCGACAACGCAAGGACGCGAGGGCGGGGCACGCACACGTAGTAGAGACGAGCGTTGCCGGCGCGGTTATCGGGTGAGCCATTTGTCCAGCCAGGCGAGGGCCAACTCGCGAGCGTCGGGGGGAATGGCGTGGCCGGTGCGGTGGTTGTACCAGCCGAGGCGATCGGCGGAGCGAAGGAGTTTGTAGACCGGCAGGGCGCGTTCGAGGAAGGCCCAGCTTTTGTCACCATCGGCGTTTTGGCCGGCCAACAGCAGGAACGGGCGAGGGGCGATCAGGGCCAGCACCTCGTGGTTTTCGCGGTGGAAGTTCGGCGCTTGGATGCCCGGGCCCAGATACCACAGATCGTGCCAGTTGGAAAAGGTCAGCCCGATGCCGCCTTCGCTGCTGACGGCCGCTGCGATGCGTTCGTCGAACGCGGCCAGGTAGAGGGCTTCTTTGCCGCCCAACGAATGTCCAATGCAGCCGATGCGGTTCGGATCGCAATGGTTGCCGGCGATGAGCACATCGACGGCCCGGGAGCCGTCCCAGGTCATCTTGTCCATACCGTTCCAGCCGGGATGGCGTTGAAACAGCTCGGCCGGGGCTTCTTTGAGCCGCCGTTTGCCTTCGGTCCACAGATAGTTTTCGGGGCAGATGACCGCATAGCCCCTCCGGGCCAGATGCAGGCCGAGTCGTTCTGAGCCTCGCTTGTTGGTGTCATCCAAGCCGACCGGCTGGCGGATGGTCGCGTCGGTGGGCGGGTGGGGGGCGAACACGCCCGGGCGGTTCGGGGGGGG
>CAYNDU010000255.1:0-8256 GCA_964395615.1 uncultured Pirellulaceae bacterium
CTAGACGTTTCCGCCGGCAAAGTAGCGGGCCGTTCCTTGGGATTCTATCGCCTGGCCGATTCGTGTGAGTGCCAGAGCGTAGGCGGCCGTGCGCATATCGATACCATGCTGAATCTTCAAGCGATAGACTTCATTAAATTGATTCTGCATGATGGAGTGCAGACGGTCCTGTACGTCATCCAGTGTCCAGTAGAACCCGGCCTTGTTCTGCACCCACTCGAAATAGCTGACGGTGACACCACCGGCATTAGCCAGGATGTCGGGAACGATCAGCTTTCCGCGCTCGTTGAGTATCTCGTCTGCGTCGCTCGTGACCGGCCCGTTAGCCACTTCAACAATGACGGGAGCCCGGATTCGCGCCGCGTTGTCGCTGGTGATCTGGTTTTCGAGGGCCGCGGGAATCAGTAATTCAACGTCTAACTCGAGCAATTCCGCGTTACTAATTACATCGGCATCAACGGATTCGCAAAGGGCCCCGTCACAATAGACGGCCTTGAGTTGTCTCGATTCGTTCTTAACGGCCGCAATGCTCGGAATGTCAAAACCGTGATTATGAAAAATGCCGCCGCGCGAGTCGCTCACCGCCACCACTCGGTAGCCGTCCGCATGCAGCAGGCGCGCGACATGCTGGCCCGCATTCCCAAAGCCCTGGACGGCGACTCGGATATCCGCCGGCCGCCAGGCCCTGACTCGTTCCAGTTCCTTGATGCAGTAATAGGCGCCCCGACCCGTAGCGTCGTCACGGCCGAGGCTGCCACCGAGCGGGATGGGCTTGCCGGTGACAACGGCCGGCGTGTGACGACGGTGGATCTTGGAATACTCATCCATGATCCAACCCATCACCATGGCATTGGTATAGACGTCCGGGGCGGGTACATCCGACTCGGGTCCGATAAAGTCGGCCACCAGTTCCACAAACCCGCGTGTCAACCGTTCCAGCTCCATCCGGGACAGTTCCTTCGGGTTGACAGTAATCCCACCCTTGCCCCCACCGTAGGGAAGGCCGGCCACCGAACATTTGAATGTCATCCAGAACGCGAGCGCCTTGACCTCCGACAGTGAAACATTCGGATGATATCGCAACCCGCCCTTGGTAGGTCCACGCGAGTCGTCATGGCGAACTCGGTAACCGGTGAACACTCGCAATGAACCGTCGTCCATGCGGACCGGCACCGAAACCTCAAGAATCTGCTTGGGATGCTTGAGTCGATGAACGGCTTCTTCGTCAATGGGCGCATACTGAAAGGCCCGATCCAACCGGCGTGTCGCGTCCTGGAAGATGTCACGTTCTGAGTCCGGCATCGGCACGATTCCTTCCTCGAAAGAAGTTGAACGAGTGTCGGCGTGAAGGCTTCATGCCAAGCTCAGGGCCCAAGCTCTCGTCTATCTTCCTTGACCTGATCCGGAAGCACGTTGAGATCCACGGCTTGAACCTCGCGACGAACTTGACCCGCTCGAACGGCTCGAACTGCTCGAGCTGGACGACGCACTTGCTCTGCCGGACGCCGACGCCCGAGCCCCGCTCGCTTGGGCAGCTCCGGAAACTCGAAAGACCTGACCGCCCGTTTGCCCGTAGCGTGACTGGAGAGGATTTCCTTGCCCGAACCCGGGCTGATATCCCCCGAAACCTCGACCGGTTGACTGGCGGCCCGCCTGTCGAAATCCGCCCTGTTGGACTCCTGCCTGCGCCTGTGCTCGAGCCTGTTCACCCGCGCCCAAGGCTTGGGCGAACGTGGCCGAGTTATTCAACATTCGCTCGGGCGCCCGCGCGTACTTCTCGTACCACTCGTAAGCACGTGAGTGCCTGGCCTTCAGAACGGCGAGAGTTGGCGCCGCATAACGGTTCACTTTTTCAGCGCCTCGAACGGTCTCCACGACAATGACCGTTATTCCCTTGCCGGGTCGCTGAGATATTCGAATCATCTTCTCGTCATCGATCACCTGCGTAATTTTCGAACCGTCAGCAGCCTGGCGATGGACGACGGCCTGAGCGCCACTCTCTCCCGGCTCGGCTAACCCCATATTGCGGCCCGCGCCACCCTTTGCCTCGGCCTGCGCTCGGACCACGCCATCGTTCCCAAGAACCAGAATCGCTACCAACGCCAATGACCACCTGGGCATGTTTCGTTTCATCGCTGTTCCCACTTTCAGAATGCCGATCAACCGGCACGTTCGCCCCTTTTCGAACGACCAACTGTGCAAGATCAGAACGCTGGCCCGGCGGAGATGCCGATCGGCACCTCAAGATCTTAACTGCCACAGTATAACCGGTTCGCCCAGGTCCAGGCAAGCAAGAACGCGGGCCAGGCAGGTGCGCCCGGGGTGCGCCCGGGTGCGCCCGACGGTTTCATGCCGGTCAGGTTTATCGGTAGCCGTGGGCCACCGTGATCGAGCTGACGGCCAGATCGCCATCGGTGCAAGTCAGGCGAAAATCGGCTCCATTGGTACGTCGAGCAAAACGGGGCAAAAGCACCTCGAACGATACCTCCTTCCAACGACCCGTTCCGTGAATCGGCTGCCGGTGTCCAGGGCGGAATTGCTGAGTCAAACCGCTGGTACCCGGATCGCGAGAATCGTATTCCAACAGGAAGGATGTTGCGCCCCGGTCATAATACGAGATGGTCATGTTGACCGACGGTTCGCCGAGAAGAAGGAAGTCAGGGTCGACTTGAAAATAGAGGTAGCGATTCTTGGTCGAATAATGATTGGGTGTGGTACACCACGCGGCTCGACCTTCAACCTTCTTGACGCGAACCGGGCCGTCACCGTCAGGTAACACAAGGTTTTGGATGCCGCGACTGGCGAGTGGACTTGCCGTTACCTGCGGCACCGGGGCGGGCAAGTATTCGGGCTCAATCTGTTGGCGACCGTGAAGGGCGTCGGCGAATTTTCGAGTGAGTTCAATATAATGGCGACCATATTCCCTGGTTTCGCAGATCTCGGTCCCTTCGTGAAATTCGTTCCACGTTTCCACATGAATCAGCCACGGGCGATCGGCAACTGGTGCGACAAGCAGTTTCTCCCAGCTCCGAGCGTAAAAGGCGCCCCGTTCTCGTTCACGCACAAGAGGCGTTCGGCCAGGGACGGCGGAATGGTCGTAACCGGGGCCGATGGCCGCCACGTCAAGATATCTGGGCCGAATCGCCCCACCCCACATGTAGGTTGCATCCGCCGCACCGGGCCAACCCTGCATCTTGACCAGATATAGGTCTGCGCCAAACTCGACGGAGAACATCTCACGAACGCGGTCAAACAATTGATCGTCGATCTTCTGAGCGAAATGCGGTGAGTAAAGAAAGACGAGCGGCCTTCCTCCAATGGTCGCCCGATGCTGCGGCGGAATCAGCGAAAAACAGTCTCGCACCGTCGCGTAAAACCACCGGTGTCCGGCCGGCGTGGTCAAGTCGACGTGCCGGCGTTGCCGGTTGTGCTGAAGGGTTGATGTATCGTAGAACATCCCAATCGTCGGCGGTTCTTTACCCTGAGCGATTAATCGCTCGCGAGCGGCGACAAGCGGCGCGAGGCCGTTATTCGACCACGAGTCCCGTTCTCCCGGCTCGCCCCAATAAACGGGCAATAAGATGTCGATACCCGCGTCCATCATGTCGGATAGTTGGCGTTCATGCCATCCGATTCGACGGTAGCTCAGCCCTTCGACTTTGACCGGGTGGTCGGTTAGCGCATCCGAACCGTCCGGGTCCACAACATGAAATCCTGTTGGTTGATCGTACCAGTAGAAATAGGTTGTGGCGACGACCGGTTGGCCGATGTGAAAACCGTCGAGGTGGCCCGACTTGATGGCCCACGGCCCAGGAGGCGGCGGTACCTGTGCATGAGCGGCCCCGGCCAGGACGACACCGACATAGACCAGGACACCAAGAAACCAATAGCTATTCATCGTCAGTCCCTGCAGGTTTCGCGGATACCAGGTATAAGAAACAGGGGATATTCCCACTCAATGGTCATGCCGTTAACTCCGCCATGTCACATTCGCTCAGTGACTCGCAAATCTCTTGCACATCGTCCAATTCGATATGACAGGCTACCCAGTGTCTCACGCTGCTGGCACTCGCCGCGACCGCCCACCGGAATTTTTCTTCGAATGACCAACCCTTCAAATCGGCGTCGACCCAACCGGCGGCCAACGCGTCGCCGGCACCGATCGGATTGACCACGTCGACCCGCGGCGACTGCAGACAGAGCAATCGATCATCGGTCGCGGCAACGGCGCCTTTCGCGCCGAACGTGATGATCACCGTACCGACGCCATGCCCGCGAATCCACTCCAAGGCCCGCATGACTTGCTCGCTAGAATCCAGCGGTTGACCGATGGCCGCCTCGCACTCCAGCCGATTCAATTTGACCACATCCGGTTTCGCTGCCAGGGCGTAATTGAGACTTGGCCCATAAGTGTCCACGAGAGTCCGCGTACCATATCGATGGCAATGCCCGACGAAATCGCCGTACAGATCGTCGGTCACCGTGCTCGGAGACGATCCGCTCATTACGCACCACGCATAGTCATAAGCTAATTGCATCCGAAACTCTGCATCCATGGCCGCACGCTCACGGGGCCGAATCGTCGGGTTCGGGTCAAAGAAAGCCGTCTGGTCATCCGTCGCCGACGTCCGAATCGTCACGATTTCGCGAGTCGGCGCCTCGGTTTTGACGATGATGGGCTCGAGAGATTCCGTACCGCGAAGCAGCTGCTCGCATTGTTGACCAATCCAACCACCCAACGGCAGAAAATGGCACACCGAACGGCCAAAGGTGCCGAGGCCGCGCCCGACGTTGACCCCCTTGCCACCCACGACCTGGTGAATGCTATTTCCTCGAACCTGATGCTCGCCCGGCTGCCAGTCTGGAACGACCAACGTCTTGTCAAGGCACGGGTTCAGCGTCACGCACAAAGCCGATCGTTGCATCACCGTCTCATTCTTTCCGCAGCGAATCGCAAGATATCGTACATCAGCAAGTCGCGATCCAGAATTTCCCACATGCCCTGCCAGACATATAACGACTTGGCGCCTTTCGGCTGACTGCTGACATGTTCAACGTTAACGGCCCCCGGTTGGACGCGGCCACCACTTAGCCGGTCATTCGGGGTCAAGCAGTGCCTACCGGCCTTGCCATTCCGTTCTCGGTGGTCGCCGCAGACCGCCGCAATGCGGTTCAGATTGACCGCCATTCATTAAGGTTCCCGACCTCAGTGGCGCTGCAGCAGGGTCAATAGCGTGCGATCGAGCTGATGTCCGTGCCACTCTTCATATTTTGCATCCGATCGACCGGAATCGAGTATCCCAAAGGCGCCGCTAAAGTTCCAGAGTGCGTACCCGATCCCGTGACTCTTCAGAATATCCATGACATCGGTAAACCAGCCCAGGAATACGTCGTAGGGTGTCTTGTTGTAGCAGCCGCACTCGCCACAATGCACGGCAATCCCCCGTCGCATCAGGCGCTGCCACGGAGCGAAATAATCGACCAGCTTCTGGCGATCAGCCTTGATCCTGCCCAGTTTGTCTTTCAGCGGCCAGGAAGGCGTGGGAAATCCGGCATTTCGGTCGACCCATGGCGCTCGGTAATGGCTGATGCCACCGGGCCAATAGGCGTGAGTACTCTGTCCAACGCCCAGGCCGACGAGCTCTTCCACCGGATCGTGAGCCACACTTAACCCGTCCACAAAAATGCGGCGTTGCGGATCGATCTCACGAATCGCCTCGGTACCCCGCGTCATTACCCGGATGTAGTCCTCCCTGGACATGTAACCGGCGCGCGGTCGAGGAGCCTCATTGACCAGATTGAAACTGAGGCGATCTCTCGACAAACTTTTATAACGTCGAGCGAACAGACGCCAGTGGAAAAGGAATGCATCCTCGGCTCGCTTGTCGCTCCATAATACAAACGGCTCCCGTTCAGGATTATTGATGCAATAGCCGGGTGCTCGGTGAAAATTCAAATTGACGTGCAACCCGAATTTCTGGCACAACTCAACCGCCGAGTCGATTCGATCAAGCGTCTGGTTCTTGACGCGAAAAACATCGTCCGGTTTCAATGTCCGTGTCGCTCGCCAATCCGCGTCAATCCATGTCCAATAATCAAGAGGAAGGCGGACGTAGTCAAACCCCCAATCGCGCATCCACCGCAATTCGTCCCCGTCCAACTTGCCGTGACTGCGATCGCGACTCAACGCCTGAAAGAAGCTCAATAAATTGAACCCTCGCCAGCGAGGGATCGGTGGGGTTTTCTTCTCGCCGGCAGCAGCTTCCCGTTCCCCCAAAACGGCTGGAAGGCCAACGGCTGCGGCTGCGGTGGCCTTGAGGAACGAACGCCGGCCCTCGATCGCTGGGTCGGTCCGAGTTGAACAGGGTTGGGAGGACATTCGGCAACCTCGAGAATGGCAGGAGGGAACGTCGAGCAGGCCGGCGTCATCCGAACGGTCTGAATCCCGTAGGCACGAAGGATCCGTTCGCGGGCAACAGTCGGCGACATCGACAGTTTACCGATTGACGACCCGTCAGGCGAGCAAGTCGGGGCAAAAACCGGCCGGGCTTTCTTCGGGATCGGGCCGGCGAACATGTTGCAGGCAGCCTGTTTCGAATGGACAGCCTGCTTCGCACGGACCGGTTCGCGGCCCAGTCTGAGATTCCCCGGGCAAAACCTCGATGGGATCTGACGCGCCGGCCGCTCGCTTTGTTACAATGGATGGTCGACTCGACCCACAACCCCGTACCAGAATCCCGACGGTATTGTCGCGTTCTTGCTCCGTGATCGGAAGAATGCCCGGGCCGATTCGCTCAGTGGTGCAAACCTGATCGCTCACACCTAATCCCTTTCCTCAAGGAACCGACAACATGCAACGTTATTCCGTGATCAAGCGGCGTGACTTTCTGAAGACTTCAGCAGCCGGAGCGGCATTATTGTCGTCCGGAGTCTGGACCGGTGTCGCGGCCGCGGCATCGCGAGCGGCCAGCGAGAAACTGAATGTCGCGTGCATCGGAACCGCGAACCGGGCGGCAGCGGATGTCGGTGGGGTCAAGGCAGAGAACATTGTTGCCTTGGTCGATATTGACAAGAACTACTTGGACCGCGCCGCCGGGCAGTTTCCCAGCGCTCGAACGTACGCGGATTACCGCGAGATGCTTTCGTCCGAAAAGGGCAAGATTGATGCCGTCGTCGTGGCCACTGCCGATCACCATCATGCGCCGGCCTCCATTCGCGCTATCCGCGCCGGGCTGCACGTCTACTGCGAAAAACCCCTGACGCACACGGTCGCCGAGGCCCGGTTAGTGGCCCAAGAGGCGAAACGGATGGGCGTTGCCACTCAGCTGGGTACCCAAATTCATGCCGGTGACAATTATCGTCGCGTCGTGGAGATCATCCAATCGGGCGCGATCGGCGATGTCAAGGAAGTGCACGTATGGGTTGGGAAGGGCTGGGGAGGTGGTGACCGACCGGAGGGCGGCCAGGAACCGCCCGCGTCGCTCAGTTGGGACCTCTGGCTCGGCCCCGCCCCCGTTCGCCCGTTCTGGCCGGGCAAGTATCATCCGGCCCAATGGCGTCGCTGGTGGGACTTTGGGAATGGCACGCTTGGCGATATGGCCTGCCATTACATGGATCTGCCGTTCTGGGCTTTGAAACTGCGACACCCGATTTCCTGTAAGGCCGAGGGCCCGGAAGTGCACCCGGAAACCTGTCCGCTTGGGCTGATCGTTCATTATGAATTCCCCAGTCGTGATGCCGGGTCGCCACTCAAACTAACCTGGTACGACGGCAACAAGATCCCCAAGCAGATCGGTGGACAACGCGTGCCCGGCGCCGGGGTGATGTTCATCGGAACCGAGGGCCAGATGTTCGCCAACTACGGCAGCTACAAGCTCTTTCCCCAGGAAAAATTCGCCGGCTTCAAACCCCCGGCTCAGACGATCCCGAAGTCGATCGGACACCACGCCGAGTGGATCAAGGCCTGTAAGGATGGCTCGCCGACGACCTGTAACTTCGATTATTCCGGGGCGCTTTCGGAAGCCGTCTTGCTCGGAAACGTCGCTTACCGATCGGGCCAACCTCTCGAATGGGACGCGAAGACGCTGAAAGCCGCGAATTGCCAGGCGGCCGACAAGTTTATCACCAAGAAATACCGCGCCGGTTGGGAAGTTGCCTGACGGACGGGCACACCCGTTCGCCGGCGAAGACATGCAGGGTACGAATTCAAGGCTCCCGGCTAGTCCGTCCCGTGAGGGACGGTTGATACTAGCCCAG
>CAYNDU010000256.1:0-8255 GCA_964395615.1 uncultured Pirellulaceae bacterium
TCAAGATCGCGCTGAATAATACGTCCACCCAAAACGAGCCCGTTCCTGCACCCATGGACAACCGTCGGGCCGAGTAAGCGGGCTACTTGATGGGGCTTTGTACCATCAGGACGGCCAGAGCGATGGCCAATCCCAGTACGTTGACGATGATGATCAGCGTGCCCACGCCGTACAGTGTGCGGGTCCCGTCCGGGATCTGGCCGACTTTCCTCTTGAGAATCTGCTTGGCGCAGATCGCACAGACCCAGGGCCAATGCAGCATGACGTGAATGATGATCCCAAGGCCAAGAACGCAGATCAGAACGAGTTGAAAGTCGCACCACTGTACATAATCCCAACTCCAAAGGGTCCAGCCGTCAGAATTCGGGCCGACCGGGAACACAAAGTTCAGAATGGCCGTTGTCCACAGGATCAACAGGAAGACACATAGGAGGCTCGAGTCGAGCCAGAAATTGATGACCGAACGCGACATGCTCTTTGCTGCTGGCTAGTGGTTCAAGTGAAGAGAGCGTCCTCAAAACTCACCATGGGGGGACAACTTCGAGCGGCGGTCATCAGGGGACCCGCCGTTGGCTATTCGGTTCAGGCTATTCGGTTCGGGCGCGGAAAAGCCGGCGTCCGCCAAGACCAACGTCCGTAGCCATCCCTCGGGCACGCTCGACAGGAGCGGTGTGGTCGAAGGCTTTCACACTACGCCAGCTATTCACGAGCGCCAAGATGGCGGAAGTGGCGAGCAGGGCAGATGAGCCCAAGAAAAAAAATGGCCTCGGCGACGGTGCGAATCGCCGAGGCACAAGGGTTGCCGGTTTGCAGGTCGGAGTCGGGCTCCTGGCTAGGCTGGAGCAAAGAGAAACCGGCCACCCTGTAACGATCACTCAATTCTACTTCTGTATCAAAAACCTCCTGCGAAGAAATCCGGCCGTTCGTTGCATGAGATGCCTCACCAACAGACGCCGCCGCACCATTCCTCTTCGCTCTCGATTGCCGTTCCGTTTTCCAGGGCGCAAAAAAAACGCCCCAAGTTACACGGTTTGCTGTCTCAACAAATACCGATCGTCCGAGAACGATCAGTGATGGACAACGAGGTCACCGCATCACCGGGGCCGCCATGGCCGATAGCTTTCAGACCGCCTTGGTCCGTCCACTCAATAACTACAAATCTAAAGACCCATCGGCCGACTGTCAATCACCGTTTTACTCGAACCGCGAATATTTTCGACATTCTTGGACGCACCCAGACCCAGACCGTCCGTCCGCGTCGTTGGACCGGTGAATGACGTGTTGTGTGTGCGTATATGCTCGCTTTCGGTGTGACAAAACGGTGCGAATACGCGAATGTTTGCCGAGCGGTTGGGATCGCTCGTGCGGGGGCCGGCAGTTGCCACTATTCGATCAGTGGGCAATGATGGAGGGGCTCGGAGGCTGATGGGGGCTGATACCCATGGCGGCGGTGTCGGAGGCGTGCCGTGCGGCCGGCGATCATCGGTGAATCTCTTCGACGTCATTCAGTGCAAAGAAAGGAAGGCCATGTTGCGGATTGCCGTCGCGGACGACGAGCCCGATATGCGGGAGTACTTCGCGAAAATCCTACCGCGTCTGGGGCATCGTGTGATTGCGGTGGCTCAGACGGGACGGCAACTGGTGAGCCAATGCAGAGAGCACGAACCGGACCTGGTGATCACCGACATCAAGATGCCCGATATGGACGGGATCGAAGCGGCCGAGGAGATTTTCCACAACCGTGCCGTGCCGGTCATTCTGGTCTCGGCACACCATGATGCCGACCTGATCGAACGGGCCGAAGCGAATTACATCCTGGCGTACCTGGTCAAGCCGATCAAGCAGGCGGATCTCGAGCCGGCCATTGCGATCGCCGTTCGACGCTTTCAGCAGTTTCAAGCGGTCCACCAGGAAGCGGCCAGTTTACGGCAGGCATTGGAGGATCGTAAAATCATTGAGCGCGCCAAGGGGATTCTGATGAAGCGCGCGGCCATGGACGAATCGGCTGCCTTTCGGCGATTGCAGAAGTTGGCCAACGAAAAGAATCTTCGACTGATCGAAATCGCCACGTCGATTGTCACGGCTGACGCGGCATTTCAGTGAGATTCTTGATCACGTAAGAGGATGCGAGTGTATGGCAGTTCAAGATCAAATGGCGACGGTCGCTCAGGTTTGTTGCCGGCAGGTCGACCTGATTGACGCGGACGAGACGGCCTGGGACGCGGCCGAGCGAATGTTGCAGCGTCAGGTTGAAACTCTGGTCGCCGTTGACGGGCGGCGTCGGCCGATCGGTCTCATTTCGGCCCGTTTGTTGGCCGAAGAGGTGATTGCCGCCGAACGGGCGGCACGGACGACTCGCGTCCGCGATATCATGTCGGATGTCGATGACCGGGTTCCCGAGACTGCAACCGCTTACTGGGCCATGATGCTCATGCTCGAGAAGAATGCCTGCTGCTTACCGGTAACCGACGACGAGGGAAGGCTTGTCGGCGTTCTCTCCCATGCGGACATCCTGCGATCGCTCAAACGGATCGTCAAGCCGTTGGTGGAGGATCCTTCGTAGCCGCTCACGGCCCTTGGCCTTGAACGAGTGCAACGCAACTCAGGGGAACTGAACGCGAACGATCGAGAAGTCATCGGTAAAGTCGTCACGTTGTTGGAGTGCCCGTATGAACTGCAACAGGTGATCGATCTTGCTCATCGAGTCCGGCGTGTCCGTCTCCATGAACTCGACAAATTCTCCGAACGTCCAGTCTTCTCCGTCCGGTTTTTCTATCTCAAAAGCGCCGTCGCTGTAGACGAAGAGTGCATCTTCGGGGCTGACGGACGTGACCAGCGTCGGGAACTCGGCTTCTTCGTCCATCCCCATAATGGGGCCAGGCGATTCGAGCAGTTCGGTCGTTGGATCGAGCTTGTTGCCCTTCCTCCGGAGCAGGGCGGCGGGATGCCCTCCGCCCGAGTAGCGAAGTTCACCGGAGGGACGGTGGTAAACGCCGTACCAGATCGTGAAGAAGAGGAAGTTCTGACGTTCCATGGGGTAGGCCCTGTTGACGCTGGCCAGCACGCTGCCCGGGTCGCAAAAATCCGCTCCCGGAAACGTCCGTGCCCGGAGGCTGTTGATTACGGAAACAGACAGCAGTGCCGGTCCAACACCGTGCCCGCAGACGTCGAGCAAGCAGATGGCGAAGTGGTCTTCATCGATCCACTGGTAATCGAACGCGTCGCCTCCAAGGGCGGCGGAAGGAATGAAACGCCACTGAGCGGAGAGCTGACCTTCGAGCGGTTCGGGCAGCAGCGATCGGACATAGTCGGCTGCCCTGCTCAATTCATCTCGCAACGTTTTTTCGCTGGCCGCCAGAGCCTGGTAGGCTTCGTTACGTTCCAACAGAGCGACGTAGCCTCGCGAGTGATAACGGATACGCGCGACCAGCTCGACGGGGTCGGGAAGCTTGACCAGGTAGTCGTTTGCTCCGAGCGCGAAGGCCTGCGCCTTCGTGTCCGCTTCCTCTCGCGTACTGAGCACGATCAACGGAGTGTCGTGAGTGGCCGATTGTTCGCGATATTGGGGGACGAGCGTCAAGCCGTCGATCTCGGGCATGACCAGGTCTTGGAGGATCACGGTCGGCCGCAGTTGGACGGCCTGTTGCACGGCTGTCGTGGCATCCTGGCAGTAGTGGAACTGAATGTCGTCGTGCGGTGCGAGCATTCGCCGAACGGCCTCACCGATCATGGCCTGATCGTCAACCAGCAGAACGACGATTCGATGACCGTCGGATGACGGTCGTTGGCTCTTGCCGGTAAGTACGTTCACGCATGTCTCCATTCGCGTCGAAAGGTTACGGCACTCGCCGTCGGAGCAAGTGTTTGCCTGCCAGCTCAATCGCCGGCCCGATGCGCTGGTCGGAGAGCACCTGGTCGGCAGCGTTCAGTTGCACGGCGTAACCGGGCATTCCCCAGATGACACTCGTTGCCTTGTCCTGAGCGATGGTCTTCCAGCCGCGCTGCTGCAAGGTTTGCAGGCCCACGGCTCCATCACGTCCCATTCCGGTCAACAGCACGGCCACGCCGGGAGGGATCTGTGGTCCGGCCAGCGACTCGAAAAGCACATCGACCGACGGTCGGTGAATGCAATTGGCCGGCTGTCGTACGTGGTCGAATCGGCCCCGTGAGTCGAGTATCAGGTGGTCATCACAGCATGCAATGTACACGCGGTTGGCCAGCGCCATCGTTCCCGGCCTGGCCACTTCAATTTCCAAGCCCGTTTCGCGACCGAGCCAGCCGGCAAAACCGGGAACAAAGGAGGTTCCCAGGTGCTGGACGATCACGATGGAAAAAGAGAGGGGTCGTGTCAAGGACGCGAGGATCGTGCGCAACGTCTGCGGTCCGCCCGTCGACGCGCCGATGGCGACCAGGGGAGGAAGCGTGACCTGCGTGGAATCCGGAGCGGGCTCCTTTGGCCGACGCCGCGACAACAAGGAGTCGTTGACTTGATCCACACGGGCGGCATAACGGATCTTTCGAGCCAACGCGTCGAGTCCTTCGATCTCGCTGGTTGGTGAGAACGTTGGAGTATTTACCGCATCGAGGGCACCGAGGCCCAACGCTTCATAAACGCGGTCGATGTTGGTTTGGACGCTGACGGTCGTGATCAGGATCGGACACGGGCACTGCTGCATGATTTGGCGAGTTGCTTCGACGCCGTCCATTCGCGGCATTACCATGTCCATCAGAATCAGGTCGGGTCGATCCTGCAGGCATTTCTCGACGGCCACGCAACCGTCCTCGGCGATCCAGGCAACATCGACGTCGGGTATCCTGGCCAGCGCACGACGCAGCGCCTCGACGGCCATATTCAGGTCGTTGACGATGGCGATCCGCATATCATCCGCTTTCTGCGTGCAGTACGATCGGCAAACGAGTCCGGGTGCGACGAGCTGCTCGGCACCATCTGTTTCAGCCGCATCACGTCACGACGGGCGCCACGGCTCAGTCCAGCGCACCCTTGGGCCGCCCTTGTCACTCGACGTTCTTACAGGTCGGCCCGTTCTCGAGGAGGCGTGTCACGGTGTCAAGAAGAGAATCGTCGTGGAAGCTCCCTTTTGTCAAGTAGGCATCGGCACCGGCCTCACTGCCAAGCTTCTTGTCCTGCTCGCGTGCCTTATACGATACCACGACAATCGGCAGGCGTTCGAACCGAGCGTCGGCGCGGGCCGCTCGAATCAGCGCCAAGCCATTCATGCGCGGCATGTCAATGTCCGTGACCAGCAGATCATAATGGCCGGCGCAAAGCGATATCCACCCATCCTGGCCGTCAACTGCTACGTCGACTTCAAACCCGCGAGCTTCCAGGAGCTGCCGTTCCACCTCCCGGACGGTCACTGAGTCGTCGACCACCAGAATACGTTGCGTTTTACGTTGCCGGGACCGAGCCGCTCGCTCCAGACCCTTCACTCGAGACGTTCCCAGGTCGCGCTCGATCCGTCCGAGCATGTCGTCGACGTCAACGATCAGTAGAGGAACTCCCGATCGGCTAATCGCCGCAGCCAGAATGTGCGGTACCTTGCCGAGACGCGAATCCAGCTGACGGACGGCCAGGTCCTGCTCGCCAATAAAGCGATCCACGACGATCCCGCACGCCCTGGGCTCGTGGCCGATCACAAGAATACTCAGAACAGCACCCGAAGATGGTTCGGCGGGCAGGTCGAGCAGATCGGAGGCGGCCAGCAGGCCAATCGCGTGGCCGCCGATCGTGATCTGTTGGCGTCCCTGAACCGTCTGGCATTCGTCGCACGGCAGGCGAACGATGCGATTGAGTCTTACCAGGGGAAAGGCAAACGGCTGGCCCGACACCTCGGCCAGCACCGCTCGAATGACCGACAGCGTTATCGGAAGCCGCAGGGTGAACGTCGACCCGCGGCCCGCCGTCGTTTGAACATGCACGCTGCCCGAGACTTCTTGAACCATGGATTGAACGACGTCCAACCCCACTCCTCGCCCGGAAACCTCGGTGACCTCGCCCGCCGTCGAGAATCCAGGCAAGAAGAGAAACTCGAGCACCTCTTGGTTATCCAGTTGCGCGGCCAATTCGGGACTCGCCAGTCGCCGCTCGACGATCATGCTGCGCAATCGATTCAGGTCGATTCCCCGTCCGTCATCGCGAATTTCAATCGTCAGCATGCCGGCATGATGCCGGGCCGTTACCGTGATTTGTCCCGTTTCCGGCTTTCCCGCCGAACGCCTCTGTTCAGGTGGCTCAAGGCCATGGTCGATACAATTTCGCAACAGGTGATTCAAAGGCGCGTTCAGACTCGACAGAATATCGCGGTCGACGGAAACCGATTGGCCTTCGATTTTCAGAGTCACCTGTTTCTGCAGCGAGCGAGCCAGATCACGGACCATCCGCGGCAGACCTGCGGTCCCCTCGCTGAACGGTCGCATGCGGCTTGCCAGCGACTCTTGGTAGAGGGCTGACGCAGTACGCTCCGCATTCCAGGCCGTCGCTTCCACTTGATTGCAATGTTCTGCCAGACCTTCCTCAATGCGTCCGTTCAGCTGGAGTAGTTTGTCAATAGCTTCCGATGAGTCTTCTCGGTCCGGCAATTGTGCCAAGTCTTCGGTCATCGTTCGATGGAGATCACGAAGGCGATCGAGTGACGATAGAGACGTCTGCCAACGTCCGGCGTCGACGATCGACTCGCCCGCCAGCTGCATGATACGAGACAGGCTTGCGTCGCTTACGCTGACGTCGCGTTGTGGTGTTGTCGAAGGAATCTCCGGCTCTCGTTCGTCGTCGGCCGTTTCACGCGCACCGGTGATCGATGAGCTGTCGCCGGTCATTTCGCCCGTGGCCCCGCCTTCGTCATGTGATCCGGCCGATGCGTCGCCAGCGGTCGGAGGTTCGGTGACGTCCAATTCCTGCCGCAACTGTTCGGCCAACGCAAGGCACCGAGGGCTCTGGGAGTCCAACCAGTTGCTTAGTTCGGGCTCGCCGATCTTCGACAGCTCAAGGAAGATATCCACTCCGCGCAACAATTGGTCAACGCGGCCTGCCGAAAGGACGTGCTCTCCTCGCTGGGCGCCGACAAAAACGTCCTCCATGGCATGTGCGATTTCCACGACCGCGTCAAGATCGATGATGCGAGCCGCCCCCTTGAGCGAGTGGGCCGCGCGCATCAGCTGTTCGAGCCGCTCGGTATCGTCCGGGTGATCCTCGATGGCAAGAATCCCGTCACTCAGCGCTTGAGAGTGCGTAATCGCTTCCGACTGAAAGAGCTCGAATAGCGAGAATCCCGATAGATCGCCACTCATTCCAATGCCTCCTGGAACCCGTTGCCCAGAAGCTGAGTATCGAGCAGTGAGGCGTAACGGTCGTCAGACCAGGGGATCAGTCGTCGGGTGTAGGCCCGAGCGGCGCAGGTCAAGGTCAATGGCGGATCACAATACTGATCGGGATCGACAGCCCACACGCCGAGAACACTGGCCACGGTAAACGCCCACCGGTTTGCCTCCTCACCGATCACGATGACTCGCTGAGCCTCCCGTTCGGACCCGCGGTCAGTCAACTCGAGGAGCCGAGCCAGGTGCCCGCACAGTAAAAGGTCCCCCTCGATGGCACAGAGGCCTTGAATGATCTCGTTGCATCGGAAAGGAATCGAACGAATGAAGGGAACGGGGGCCACTAACGACACGGAGCCGGCGGGTAGCCCAAATAACTGATCGGCGGTCGAGAATACCAACACACGCTCCGTCTGTTTCTGCCGGCGTTCGTTGGGTTGGGACACACGATCGGTCGCCGTTTGAATGTCTTCCGACGTCAATTCGCGGTCGAGGAGACGTAGCATGGGCGAATCAACCGAACTTGCCTCTCGCCGTGGCATTCGGTCGCCGGTTCCTGCTCGGGATCGATCCCCAGAACTGCCCGTCATGACTGACTCGCCTGGTGTGCCTGTGCCGACCGTTGCCGGTACTGATCGGCCAACTCCAACTGCCCCAGTCGCTGGTAGGCGATGGCCAACTGTAACAGTGCATCGACGTTGTCCGGTTTCCACGCAAGGACCTTCAGCAGCGCATCGCATGCAGACGAAGCGTCTCCCAACGCTAGTTCAACACTTCCCAGGACCCCATAGTACTCGGCGTCAAGATGGACCTTGCCGCTTATTTCCATCAACAGAACGCGAGCCTCGTCCAGCTTGCCCAAATCAGCAAGTTCTCGAGCATCGGCCAATCGACGTGTTTCGTCTTTCGCAGAAGGCTCG
>CAYNDU010000257.1:0-8241 GCA_964395615.1 uncultured Pirellulaceae bacterium
CTGTGCCAATATTCTGCCACGGGCAAGCTGCCCGTGGCAACGGGAGGTACACGCTGGGTGGTCCCCAGCCATTGCGTGGCTCGGTCGGGTGCCACTGGTCACATGAAATCGCTCGCTCACCTTAACCGGGCAACCTTTCAACTTCGGGCAGGAGCATGTGTCGCAGGCCAAGGACGCCGGCGATGCGACGAGCCGAAATGACTTGATCGTCAGTTGAGCGACACGTCGACCGAATCAGCCGTGACAAAGAAGTCGGCGAAATCGGTAACCGACTCGGCGGTGCCCTCCAGGTCATATTCCTCGGAGATCAACGATCCGATGAACGCCTGCAGAGTGCGACGAGCGCCGGTCGTGGCGTGGTGCGTGGCCATTTCGCTGGCAAAGTTCATCAGGTCGTAGACGCGACAACGGGTCGGCAGAACGCGTTGCCGCTTCTGGCTCAACGCGTTCAAATTCGCCAGCCCGTAGATGGTGTTGAGATTACCGGTCATTCGGTGAAAGTCTCGGGACCAGTCGTCCGTTTTGAGCGAGCGGCCGTCACTCATTTGAGTCAACCGCTTCGAGAGCTCGCCGCATTCACGCACGGAGGCCCAGGAGTGCTGGGCGCTTTCGAAGCGCTGCCGCATGGCCGCATACCCTTCTCCGTTATCGAATCCCGCCAACGCTCGGCCAATACAGTGTCCGATATCCTGGCCCAAGCTAATGTCACTACGGAACGCTCGTCCGTAACCGACCATCCCATTACTGCAGACCTGCCGCAAGAACGATAGGAAGATCTTGGGGTGGCTGAACCCGTCGACGGGCGTTTCCAGAACGAGCCGATGCGCGAATCGGTCGCCTCGAATCGAAAATGGCCGATCACCCAGGCGAGGAATATGCTGGCTGGTTATTATCCCGTCGGCATATTCGCGTTCGATCGCGTCGTGCTCGGCAACCACCTCCTCGACCTGCCGGCCCGTGATGACCGGCCGGCGAGGATTCGTTACGGCCAGCAGGTGATCTGCGCTCCCCTCGCGACACTCAATGCAATATCGGATATCGTCGTCCGACGAACGCTCGCTAATCCGACCAAATACTTCCGCCGGGCTGAAGTAGCGGAAAATCGTCTCGGAGATACCGTAGCGAGTGAACAGGGACCGCCAGAACCGGCCGGTCGGCCTTACCGGGCGCCCGTCGACCTCCAGTGCTCGGATCGTGAGTCTTCCTGCTTTGCTTCGTTCGGCTTCGGTCACCTGCAACTGGCCGACCGACGTGAATCCATAATCGAATGTTCCCAACATTATCCCAACTCCCTTGTGAATAACACTCATTCCCGATACGTACGGTTCGTACCCCATTGAAACGTCTTCAACACTCGCCAAGTCACCGAATCGTCACGCGGTTGCGTGCCGGCGCTCGTACCACGGTCGTCCGCGACCGCGGTGTTTGACAAGAAACTCAGGCAAGTCGCTCTTTGCCTGTGCGATGGCCTGACGAGCTCGCGCCGTAATCTCGTTAATCTGACCGTTGACGGTCAACGCCGCCCAGCGTTCGGAACTCCAGACATACTGTTCGTCCGCCGTGGCCGTCTTGATCATGGGATGCCGCGTCTTCTTGCACTGGACAATTTGTTTGACCGGCACGCTCGGGCACTTTCGAAAGACGCGACCGGACATTTGGATCGTACAGGCGCGCCCGGAAGGGCGGCAGAACACGGTCTTCAAGCTCGGGCAATCAAAGCCCTCGGTCAAGATGGCCATGTTCACGAGCACGTCGATCTTCCCGACGGAGAAATCGGCAATCTGCCGTTGGCGATTGGATTGGGCGGTCACGAGTTCGGCCCGTACGCCGGCCCGAAGAAGACCGTCCAGGCACCGATCACATTGCGCTCGGCGATGAAAAAATACAAGCGACTTGCCCCACCGATCCGGTTCGCGCAGGTACGTCTCGCAGACGGACTCAGGCGAGTATTCGGGGATTGTGTAGTGATGGTAATGGCTCAGGTATCCGTCCTGGATCAGCTGGTGGATGCCCGCGTCCTTAATCACTTTGTCAAAGCAGAGCTTGATCCGGTCGGTCCGAAACGGAGTGGCTGTCAGTCCCAGGGCGAAACGGGGGCGGATCATGCAGTGCAGATTCGCCATGCTCATCGCTCCATCGTGCTGCGCTTCATCAATGACCAGCACGTCGGCCGGCGGTGGGCGTTTGTCGAACATGGAAATGGCATTCATGTTAACGTTGAATCCACGTTCTGTGTTTTCCTTCGCCGCCTGCACCAAGAGGTTGCGTCGCATCGATACCCAGCCGACGGTGAGACCCAGCCGACGTTGCAGCTGGCGAACCACCTCCAGGCCCATGACCGTCTTGCCACTGCCCGTCGGGCTCTCGACCAAAACCGAAGTGGCCGCCGGCTCCAACCGGCCCGTTGGCGCTCGATAACGACCTGCGAACATGTCGAGCGCCGATTGCACAATCCGCTGCTGGTAGGGCCGCACATCAAGCTGAAGCTGTTCGAACAGCTCCGGTGAACGTGAATCGATGGTCGATCCGGTCCTTCTCATTGCGCGTCTCCCTGCAGGTGATGGCCCGGCCGCTTAAACCGGCGCTCTGCGTGTGGCGATTCTTGCGATTGCTCCGTGTTAGCAGCAGCTGCCCGACATCATCGTCGCGTCACGTGACTCGTTTGGTCACACCACCGGCCGATTTTCAAAAAAAATGGCCGCCGCCGTTCCCGAAGTCAGACGCCCCGAAAGCCGAACGCCCCGAATGCCAGGCGACAGGCGGAGAGGCGAGCATGCCGGCGGGGCCCTGTTCCTACGCGTTACATCGTCGCCGCTTCCTTGGTGTTTCTTCGTTGGCACACGGATTCGTAGCGCTGGACTGCGGCGTTGATCCGCAACGCTGAACCGCAATGCGGCGCGATGGCCGTTGGTGGTTCGAGCGGTGTGGGATATCCGGCAGATCCTACCGATAGTCGGTGCCAGGCTGCTCAACCGATCAGAATTGGGCCTGCGAGCAGCCGAATTCAGGCGAGAGTGTCCGGTGTTCAAGACCTTCGAACCGACCGGACGTTGATGTGATGTCACCCCATGGCAGAGGGGAAGACCGCGTCGCACTCATCCAGCTCGGACGCTGCGCGACGCTGTCATCTTACGGCCGTTCCAGTTATCGGGCAAGTGGCGACCGCAATCTCTTTGCAGGGAAGTCGCACGCCGGCCCAATAGTGATGGGACAAACCGCTGGAAAGTCGTTGCCGGGCAGGCGTTTCCATGGTGTGTACGACGATAGTGCGGTTGGGTGCGAGCGAGGCCCTGGCAGGGTGGCGGGAGCCACGATCCTAAATCGGATCCTCGTCCGACGCTTCCTGGTCAAGGACGCGAATCAGGTAACGTAGCGATTCGCTTTTCTTCCCAGGCGGGAGTCGCCAGCTGGGATCCGCTTCGGCAAGGGCTTCGGCCAGCTGCCAGACGTACTGAAAACGGCGCCCGGCCAGGTGGCCGACCGCGGCGATCTGCGCCGCGGTCAGATGGGGTGCCTGCAATCGCATCCGGCTGTCTTCGGTGACTTTCGTGCGACGGACGGTCGATCGGTCCAGAATGAGGGACTCGTTGGCTTTCGACCAGCGTCCGACGGCTCGCAATTTGTCGCGAAACCTGACGGCCCCCGTCGTTCGTTCGTCCTCGAGTTGCCGCAAGGGCCCGACTTCGACTCCGTCCAAGTCTAAACGCCGCAGAGTATCGGCGCTAATCACGTACTCGATCGGTCGATATACGGACTCGCCGAACACATTTTGCATGACGAACAGAAGCAGAAAGCTCATGAGGCAGGCCACGACGGGCGTGGCGGCCCACCCGGCGCTGATTTGGCCGATCTTTCCCCAGTGGATCTGTTTCCACGCACGACCTCGGCCGTAAATCAGGGCGATTCCAAGCACGGCGCCGATCACCGCTTGCGAGCTGGAAACCGGAATCAGTGGGATTGTCGGCAGGCCGGCCGATCGAAGTCCGGCCTGCAATGTCGTGGACGAGAACAGGACGAGCACGAGTGAATGGGAAACAACCACTACCCAGGCGGCGATCGGGTTGAGTGGGATAATGCTCTGCCCGACCGTCATCATGACTCGGCGCGAATAGGTAAAGACTCCGATGGCGATAGCGATCCCGCCGAGCAAGAACAGTTGCTGCGTGCCCGAGATGTTCCATCGCCCTCCGATCGCGAGGGATCCAAACGGCGAGGCCTCGACAAAGACGCCCATCACGTTGGCGATGTTATTGGCGCCCAGGCTGAACGCTCCGAAGGCTCCGGCCAGAATCAGGCCCCATCGTGTGTAGGCATCGCGCCTCAGTAGATGGGGTTGCCTCCATCTCAAGATTCGGACCGTTGCCCAATAGAGAGACGCCGAGATGACAGCGCCGATGATCGGGCACGCGATCCAGGTTGCGACGATTCGGGCGAGGATACCGGGGTCCGTAATGCTGTTACTGAACAAGTTCCAACCGATGATCCCGCCGACGATCGCCTGAGAGGTGGACACGGGAAGACCGGCTCGAGTCATCCAATAGACCGTCAATGCAGCCGATAACGCCACGGTGAATGAGCCGGAAAGAGCGTTGACGGCGCCAAGTTGTCCCAGTCCGGAGGCCGCACCGGAACCTCCGACCACTGATCCAACAATTACACAGACGCTGCAAATCACGGCGGCCGTACCGAAACGAATCATCCGACTCCCCACAGCCGTGCCAAACACGTTGGCCGCGTCATTGGCGCCGAGCGACCAGCCAAGGAACAGGCCGCTAGTCAGGTAGAGAAGCACGATGCTCACAATGAGACTCCCGGATAATCCGCATCGATTCTCGATTCGTCGATGCGTTCAGAGCGCGCGTTTGATGGCATAGATCGTCAGACGGTCACCGCAGTCCTCAGCCAGGTCCGCGATGCTCGAGATCGCGCAGACCATTTCTCTCAAATGGATCTTGTGTGCCAAGTCAAGTTCCGAGGCAAAAATGGCCTGGCGGAGGCGTAGTGTGATCGCATCGGCTTCGGCTTCGAAATACCCGATTTTGTGAATATGATCACGAATGGCGGGGGAATCGCGAAAGAAGGCCCTTGCTGCCTGGACCGTGTACTCCGTGCTATCGCGAGCTACTGAAACCAGCTCGCCCAACCCGTCGTGGAAATCACTTGGAACCTGCGGCCTTTCCAACGCCAACGACTGCGTGATGCTCTTGAATCGGTCAAGCAATTCGTCGAGATCGCCCAGGAGGTTCAACACGTCTCCTCGCGATTCCGGGATCAACATTTCGGCGTACAGGGTGGTCTCAATCGACCGCCGCAACTGGTCGCCCCGGCGTTCAAGGTCGGTCAACTGATCGAGCTTCTCCTGGACTCGGTCCAGTTTATCGCTCAGGTAACCGGCGACAACGCGATCGAAGACAAGACTTCCTTCCGACACGCTGTCCAAGAACTCGTCGATGGCCGATTCCAGCACTCGCGTCTTGCCAAAAAGTAGAAAGGGACCGTCGGTCATTCATCCGTCCTCCGCTCAGGCAGGTCAGCACGGCCCGTTCCATGTAACAGGCCACAGGTTTTCCACGAAAGGTCTCGAACGCAGTCAGTTTCGATGCCGGCGGCCAGGCCCGCCGGACATAATTACAGCGTCAAGACCCGGTCGATGTTCTCGGCGAGCACGACAATTGCCTCCCAATCGTCCGTGATAATGTCCTGCGAATGGGCCAGGCTGTTGCGTAACGATTCGAGACGCTTGAAAGTCTGCTCCCCGGTCCGCCGTGACGCGATGCCGAGACGCTCTCGCAGAGCCGCCAGACGCAAGACAATCGTCCCGCGATCAGTGAACTGCAGACACTCCAGAAGGCTGGCCTCGCGCCCGCGACGCGATCGCTCGGATTGAAGCTGCGTCGCTTTTTCCAATCGGCCGGCCGAAATCAAGTCATGCCACTCATCGTCATCGAAGCTCGCTTCAATCATACGCGTCAAGCCCATTTCGATGAGCGTGACAACGCCAAATAACCACATGCGAACCGGTGGTTTCTGCAGGTCGGACCGGGTGACAATCGCCCCGATCTTCCCGAAGACAGATACAAAGGCCCGTGGTTCATCTCGCAAGGTGTGGATGAGCGTCGGAAAGTCGTCCGTGTGTTTAACGACCAGTGTTTCCGAAAACGGCCGGCTGTAGTCGCCGCAAACACCGTCCTCCAATTCCGATCGGCGCAGAAACCCGGTGAGTTGCCCGTCGCTACGCACGCCGACCAACTCGTATTTCTTTCTTGCCATGATGGACCGCGCCTGGTCGGCGGGCGTCGTGTCATCAAATGAAGCCAATAGCTCCGCGATGTCCCGGACTCGAAAACCGTGCAGGAAGAAGGCTAGTAGCGATTCGTTCGTCGAGTGCATAAATGGGATGCTCCGCATCATTTGCTTTACGATGGGCCTATCATGAGGGTTTGCGCCCTGTTGTGCAAGGCTCGCGCACCCGCAGCCCTAGAGTCGTCGTCTCGCGCGATGGGGCGGCTCAGTTTCGTCGCTGGACCGTCGGCGAGTTGCACTCGGTTGGGGGGATGATGGAAACGGCTGGCCGATTCTGCGATAATCGTCGGATCGAGGCCTCTTACCGACCAACCTCAAAGGAAATGTTGCCATGCGGCTCGAGCGACCGTTGCACACGTATCGATTGCTGATGGTTTCCCCGTGGAAGATCAGGCGGCCCGCGACCTGTAGCCTTCGTACCGTCTGCTTGCTGGGAACCGTGATCATGATGAGCTCTTCATTACCAATCGCCGGCGGCGAACCGCCCAAGGCGAATTACGACGAGGCACGTGTGCCCGACTACGCGTTGCCGGAGATACTGGCGGGCGCTGACGGGACGACCGTTAGCACGGTTGCTCAATGGCGGCAGCGGCGACGGAATCTGTTAGACCTGTTTGCGAAGACGATGTATGGACGGGCTCCGGGGCGGCCGACGGAACTGTCATGGAAGATCGTTGAATCTTCCGACGCGGCCATCGGGGGTAAGGCTATTCGGAAACAGGTGGTGTTCCATTTGGGCGCGTCTCCCGATGCGCCGACGATGACCCTGCTGCTCTACTTGCCACGCGAGGCGCCGGGGCGGAGTCCCGTGTTTCTGGGATTGAATTTTCGCGGTAATCACTCTATCCATTCCGATCCGGCAATAAGTCTTTCGGATCGGTGGATGCGCAGTGATCCCAAGAAAGGGATTGTTGACCATCGAGCCACGGAACGGTCTCGCGGGAACGCCGCGTCCCGCTGGGCAGTCGAGACGATCCTGGGAAGAGGATACGGTCTGGCGACCGTATACTACGGCGACATTGATCCTGACTTTGACGACGGCTTTCAAAATGGAGTGCATCCGCTTTCGTATCGGGCAGGCCAGACACGTCCTGAGGCGGACCAATGGGGTTCCATTAGCGCGTGGGCCTGGGGACTCAGCCGAGTGATGGATTATCTGGAGACGGACGACGACGTCGACAAGAACCGGGTGGCCGTCCTGGGCCACTCGCGCCTCGGAAAGACGGCGCTTTGGGCCGGCGCCCAGGACGAGCGTTTTGCGTTGGTGATCTCAAACGATTCGGGCTGTGGTGGCGCCGCACTGAGCCGGCGACAGTTCGGAGAAACGGTCGCCCGCATCAACACGTCATTTCCACACTGGTTTTGTGAGAATTTTAAGAAGTACAACGATCGCGTCGGGGACTTGCCCATCGACCAACATATGCTCCTTGCACTCATCGCGCCCCGGCCAGTCTATGTGGCCAGCGCTGAGGACGATCAGTGGGCGGATCCGAAGGGTGAATTCCTCTCGGCCTACCATGCTCAATGCGTTTACCGACTGTACGGTAAGAACGGACTGGGGCTGAAGCGGCCTGCGATGCCTGCGGTTAATCGACCGATTCACGAATCGATGGGCTACCATATGCGGTCGGGCAAGCATGACTTGTCGGCCTATGACTGGCGGCAATATCTCGACTTCGCTGATCAACACTTCGGGATGAAACGCGACTAGTTTCTTGGCTTCGCTTCGCCGGCCCGGTTGCGGTACAATAGTGGCCCGCTCGTGGGTCGGGTGCGCGGGCTGGGAAGCGCCCAGGAAGAGCAGGCTGGAGAGAGCGCTGCCGAGGAACCAGTAACGCGCCATACGCAGACCCCGGCGAGCGAAGGAATACCCCCCATGCGGGTCGAGCAGCTTCACGTCGGCGATTCTCTCTTCCTCGATCAGCTGGACGGCTTGCA
>CAYNDU010000258.1:0-8192 GCA_964395615.1 uncultured Pirellulaceae bacterium
ATACGGAAGCCCGAAAGCCCCGAAGCTCGGGCCACCTTTGCCAGTTACCGATTACGGCGGGTGGAAGCCGAGGTATTGAATGATGCATTGAACGAGATTACCGGCAGCACGGACCTGTACACGAGCGCCGTTCCCGAGCCGTTTACTTACATTCCCAAGAACATGAATGCGGTGGAAGTTGCCGACGGCAGCATCACTAGTTCCTTTTTGACACTATTCGGACGGTCGGCGCGGGCCACAGGCATGGAAAGTGAACGCGTCAACGAACTGGCTTCGCCCCAATGGCTCTACATGCTGAACTCGGGCCAAATTCAGAACAAACTGCAGACGGGTCCCAAGTTGATTGCCATGGTCTCGTCAGGCGGTAAGACGCCCGAGATTGCTGAACGACTCTACCTGGCTGTCCTCTCGCGACTTCCAACGGAGGACGACGTAAGGGCCGTGGAAGAATATGCC
The DNA here is from genome assembly GCA_964395615.1 of uncultured Pirellulaceae bacterium. Taxonomy (GTDB): domain Bacteria; phylum Planctomycetota; class Planctomycetia; order Pirellulales; family Pirellulaceae; genus CAYNDU01. Next base: position 457 of record CAYNDU010000258.1, read on the forward strand.
AAGACAGGGGTCACCAAGGGGCGCGACGTGTGGATCGATCTTGCCTGGGCGTTAATCAATAGTCCCGAGTTTCTTTTGCGGCATTGAATGACGCCGAAGCCGTGTGGACGGACGCGGCTCGATCGATTTAGTGGATCGGTAGTCACGGGTGAATTTAAGGGAGGATCGAGTTCATGAAAACGAGCCCCAATTCAGACAGCAGGGAGCACGTGTCTCGGCGAGAGGCAATGCGTCGCGGAGCATTGGGCGCGGCCGGAGTGATTGCCGCGGGAAGCATGGGCGCGCAAGCCTCGGCAGCCCCTGCCGAGAAGACGCCCGCACAGAAAGCTGCCGAAGAAAAGGCTGCCCGAGATGCAGCGGCTGTCGTTAAAGCCAAGGCCAAGAAAGTCAAAATAAAATCAGTCATCCAGATCTTCTTGTGGGGCGGCATGTCGCACAACGACACTTGGGATCCGAAGCCGGGGAGCGGCTATGATTACCTGGGTCAGTTTGACAAGACGATTCCCACGAATGTCAAAGGTATCCAACTCAATTCGCTGTTCCCACAACTGGCCAAGCAGGCCGACAAGTTTTCGTTGATCCGCAGCATGACCCATGGAATCAACGGCCACGAAACGGCGGCCTACTTGATGCAGACGGGCCACAAGCCGGGCGGACGATTGGCCTATCCCAGCATCGGCGCCATCTTTACGTTCTTCAAGAAAGAGCAATACAAGGGTCTGCTTCCACCATACGTTGTGATGCTGCGGGCGGCCGGTCGGTTCTCTGAGGAAGGGTTCCTCGGCCCGGCATACAAGCCGTTTGCCACCGGTGGGGACCCGAACGCCGCGCGGTTTGAAGTGCAGGGGATCGTTAACCGTGGCATCAACGATGCCCGTCAAAGAGCTCGCCGAGATCTGGTCGACAAGATCAATCTTCTGGGCTACGGCCTGTCAGATGTTCCAGAGATGGCGGAGGCCGAATCGGCCAAACAGAGAGCCTATGGTTTGATTCTGGGCAAAGGCAAGGAAGTCTTCAATCTCGAGAACGAACCGACCGTACTCAGAGATCGCTACGGCCGGCATACGTTTGGGCAGGAATGCCTGGCGGCGCGGCGGATGGTCGAGGCAGGTGTGCCGTACGTGACGATCAGCTTCCCCGGCGGGTGGGACACCCACGCCAACCATTTTACGACGATGAAGCGGCAATGTCCCATGCTCGACCAGGGACTGGCGACCCTCTTGGCGGACCTCAGCGAAAAGGGCCTGCTCGACAGCACCTTGGTCTGGTGTACGGGTGAGTTCGGCAGAACACCGAAAGTCTCCTGGGAGCCGCCCTGGAATGGAGGACGCCATCACTTCGGAAGCGTCTTTAGCGTTCTCGTTTCTGGTGGGGGATTCCAAGGTGGACGTGTCTTGGGTTCATCCGACGCAAAAGGCGAGAAGGTTCAGGAAAGGCCCGTCTATCCGGCCGACCTGTTGGGAAGCTTCTATCTGCTGGCCGGTATCGACGCCAACGCCAAGCTGCCTCACCCGCTGGGGTTCGACGCACGTGTCCTGGATACCGAAAGAGAAGGCATGAAGTCGACCGGACTCCTCGAGGAGATAATGTAAGATCCAGCCGAGCGACGTTTCTATCGACGTTCGTAACGGCTGAATCGCGAGTTGTTGCCCGTCGCTCCGAAAGACGACCCGGAGCGGCGCCGGCAATCCGATAACACGTAATCCCACATTGGTGAATCGATCGCGCAAGCGACGGAGGCACTCATGAGTAAGATGACATGGTTTCCGAGCTTGGTGTTGGCCATGGTACTGGCCGCATCATCATCGGTTTGCGCGCAGAACCAGTATATCGGTTATGTCTATCCGGCCGGCGGCCAGCAGGGGAGTACGTTTCCCATCCGGCTGGGTGGACAAGGCCTCCTCGATGCGTCCGATCTGGTTGTCAGCGGCGAAGGCGTATCTGTTCGGCTGGTTGACTACTATCGGATCTGGAACAATCAGGAACTGTCATTGCTCCGACAGCAACTCGCCGAATTGAAGAAGAAGGAAACGACGGTTGGAGACGTGATGTCCGCCAAGATGGCGTGGTTTGAGTTTCCCGCGCCTATCGGTCCCGCACCGGCCGCGGTACCTGCGGCCGGCAAGGATGGTCCTGAGCCTTCAGAAAAGGAAGTGGCCAAGCGGAACCTGATCGACCGAATTCAGCGGATCTTTCAGGAGGATGAGCGTAATCCGGCCGTCCGAGCACACACCGAACTCGTTTTTGCCGAAGTCACCATTGACCCGGATGCAAAGCCGGGCCGTCGAGAAATCCGCGTGAATACGAAACGCGGGATTTCAAATGCGCTGCCCTTCTATGTGGGGCAAGTGCCCGACGTCGCTCGCAAGCCAATGAAGACGGCTCGGAAACCGGTGCTAGGTAAGGAATACCTGGCCCAGCGCAAGCGGCCGGCGTCCGAAGAGGAAATGCGTATCACGGTGCCCTGCGCGATGAACGGCCAGGTAGCTGCCGGTGAAGTCAACAGGTATCGGTTTTCCGCCGGCAAGGGACAGCGTCTTCTGATCACGGCAAAGGCTCGTCAGCTGGTCCCCTACGTCGCGGATGGTGTCCCAGGTTGGTTTCAGGCTGTCTTGAGACTGCACGATGCAAATGGCAAGGAGTTGGCCTACAACGACGATTTTCTTTTCCACCCTGATCCGATTATCTTCTTTGAGGTTCCCCAGGACGGCGAGTACGTGTTGACCATTAATGAAGCTCTCTTTCGCGGTCGCGAGAGCTTCGTGTACCGGATCACGATCGGCGAACTTCCGTTCGTAACCAATATCTTCCCGCTGGGCGGTCGAGTTGGCGAGCCGGTCAAGATCGAGATGGAAGGATGGAACCTGGAAAACGCTTCGCTTGCACCACCCCCGGCGACCGCAGGTCCGGGCCATCATCTCATTGCCGCCACCCAGGGCTCGATTGTCTCGAATCACTTCCCGTTTGCGCTCGACACGCTGCCCGAAGCTCTGGACGCCGAGTCGAATGACGAGCCGGGCAAGGCGCAGAAAGTGAGTCTTCCCATTATCATTAATGGGCGAGCAGATCGATCGGGAGACTGGGATGTCTTCGAGGTCGATGGAAAAGCGGGGCAAACGATTGTCGCTGAAGTCGAGGCGCGGCGACTTGGCTCCCCCCTCGACTCGTTTGTCAAGATCACGACCCCCGACGGCAAGGTCATCGGTCTGAACGACGATCATTACGACGCCGGCTCGGGACTCAATACCGACCACGCGGATTCTTACCTGATGGTCAAGCTTCCCGCCGATGGAAAGTACTACGTTCACATCGGCGACACGAGGCGGCATTTCGGTCCAGCGTACGCGTACAGGCTTCGGATCAGTGAGCCCCGCCCCGATTTTGCTTTGAGGCTGATCCCGTCGCGTGTCGTCATCCGCAGCAAGTCGGCTGCCGCCGTGACGATCTATGCGTTGCGTAAAGACGGCTACAACGGCCCCATCAAGGTGAGCTTCAAAGACTTGCCCGAGGGGCTCGAATCGCCGGGTGCCACGTTGGCGGCCAACAAGGAAGTGGTTCGTGTGAGCCTGAAGACAAGTCTGACCGAGATGGAACAACCGGCCGCTTTGACCGTCGTTGGCACGGCTAAGATCGGGGACCGGGAAGTCACCCGACCCGCCGTGCCGTCCGAAGATCGTATGCAGGCCTTCCTGTGGCGCCATTTGCTGCCCGCCGAAGATCTGCCGGTCCTTGTCTATAATCCGGCCTACAAGCCACCCGCCGACCGCGTGCGACCGCCGATTCGCGACGAGGATCGACCGAAGGGCGTAAAACGAACGTTGAGAAAGTCCTCGGTCGACACGTACATGAGGCAAATCAATAGCCTCTATCAAAACTGGCTCATCACCGACGCATTTGCCAATCGGCAGATAGCAGGCGTTGAAGCACGCTTGATCAAATAAAGTCGAAGCCGACTGACGAGGCAATGGAAGATGGGCGTTTCTTGTCGAGCCAGGCTGCCTGCGCTCTGTTGCCTCCTGGCGTTAGCGGCCGAATCCGGCGCGGCGGACCTTGTGACGCCGAAAATGACCCGCTTGCCCCCGGCGGCAGGGCGACGTGTGCGGCAGGTTGCACCGGAGTACGAGGGCACGGACGTCTACCATGCACTCTATCTGCCCGTTGACTGGATTCCAGACGGGAACTACCCCGTCATCGTGGAATACACGGGGAATAAATTCCCGCCGGGCCGCGGAACGGGTGAGGTGAAGGACGCCAACCTCGGCTACGGCATGAGCGGTGGCCGCCGTTTCATCTGGGTGACGATGCCGTATGTCGAGAAAGGTCGTTTGAAGAACGCCGTCACCTGGTGGGGCGACCGACAAGCAACCATCGATTACTGCAAGCTCAACCTGCCGCGCATCTGCAAACAATTCGGCGGCGACCTGGCCAATGTGTTCATCTGCGGCTTTTCACGTGGTGCGATCGGCGCCAGCTACATCGGGCTCGCCGACGATGAGATCGCCGCATTTTGGAAAGGCATGTTCACACATGACCACTTCGACGGCCACAAAAAGTGGCCCTACCCGCAGAGCGACCGTGCGGCAGCGCTCAAGCGTCTAGCCCGACTTCATGGCCGACCCGTGCTCGTCTGTGGCCAAAATGCCGGAGCGGTCCGCGATCAGTTCCTGCAAGAACATCTCGAATTGGCGCGATTCACTTTTCTGAATGTACCGACCACAAAGATCTTCCATATTCCCGAAGGTCGCTACCTGCATGCGCACACGGACCTGTGGATGCATCGAGACAGCGTTTACCGTCAAGAAGCTCGTCAATGGCTGACGAGGGTCCTCGGAGAATAGTCGCCCTCGTGGACAACGTGTGCGCGAATGAGCGAACACGACGCACCGCGACCGGGCGTCCGTCGAACGCTTCGTACTGCGCCCGCGGTTACTCGGCTCCCCAGCAGTCGACGCTGCCGTCCTGGTTCGCGATGAACAACTTGTTGTAGGCTGCGGCCATGCCATCCCAAGTGGGAAGGATATCGAGTTCGAATTCGCCCAGGGTGGCACCGTCATAGACGGAAACTGCTCGAAGTCGTCCGCCGCGGCGGCCCGCATAGGACCCTCCTAGATCCTTTCGGTCGAACACCAAGGGAGCACCGGCGACGAACAACGTGTCACCCGCGAGCGTCATGGCCTTGCCAGTAATAGGAATTCGGACATTCCACTTGCTCGACCATGATTCGGCCGACCGCGTCTTTGCCATCAGCACATAGCCTTGGCGTGGATTAAACGGCGTTCCGCGGTTTACCGGCATGCCGAATACGGAATAATAGTCGGTACCATCAGAGACAATGATGTCGCCCGTCGGATACTCGGTCTTCTCTGTCGTCCACATTTTTCGGTGGTTGAAGTTTTCTTTGACCAGCGTGTATTCCCGATGCTGCCGCTTGGACTCGAGTAATCCGGCCGACGCGAGCAGGTGTTTTTCGGGCTCAGCGTCCGTTAGGTCGAAATGAAAAGCCTGATGGCGAATGTAGATTCTGTCGCCGTCGCTGGACATGACGTCGGCCGTCGTTCCGAGGATCACCTCCGATTCGGACCGGTTTTCCCCATCGGCGAAAGCGGGGAACCCGTCATCGCCAAACGGCCCGTAAAATCGTCGCTGGTGACGCACTTCGCCCGTCAGGGGGTCCAATCCGTAAATGAACAGACCGCCGTCCAGATACGAGGAGCGACCGGCACAGAAATAGGCCGTTTCGTTCACGACCAGCACGCTGCCGTGAACGGGCCAGGCCGACTCGAGCTGATCATAAACGCAGATCATCTTGTCCGGCAGGTCGCGGAACCGCCAGGCAAGTTCGCCATCGGAGGCCCGAACACAATGGACCCACCCATCGCGACTTCCGACCAAAAGCATGCCCCGATAATAGGACGGGGGTGAATCGATCCGGCCGCCCGCCACATATTCCCACAGTGCTTCTCCGCTTGAGGCATCCAACGCACTTAACGTATGGGCTTCGGATTCCGCCAGAAAAATCTTGCCTTCGGCAATCACCGGAGCACCGACCTGCGTCTTGAACCGCGTGCTCCAGAGTCGTTTCAGCCCCTCGACTGGCACCTTGGTCCTGGTGCCGGCGTAACGGCGTGCATCTTGCCGATAGGTCGGCCAAGGTGCCCCGGTTGACGGGCCTGGTTGACCGTAGGCCGGACCCTTCTCCAGTCGAGCCAATCGCTTGACCTTCACGACTTGTCCGTTGGTCGGCAGCGACGCCTCGTCAGTGTAGTAAGCGTTGAAATTGTGGAGTGCGACCGGAAGGTGGCACTGGCACGAGTAGGGTCCGCAATAGATGAGCCCGTTGCACGGCAGTGGCCCCATGCTACATGTGGCACGCGTAAACGGCGCCGGATACTCGGCATGGCTCACAAAGTCCATGCAGTCGGGCCCACCGGTCTTGCTGTTGATGAAGAATCGCTCCGTGATGAAATTGCGGAAGCAGCGGTCGTGACCCATCGGTTTGGAAAGAACCTGAGGAATCGTCCGGAGCTCGTCCCCCGTTTTCAAGTCGAAACTGGCAGGGCGATTCGTCACAATCCCCTTTGGGTTATTGCAGGCCCCGCACATCCATAAGGCGTTGGCGGCCACGAAGATATCGGTTGAGGCCTGGTATCCCTTTCGCGATCGAATCGATTTGCCCCAATAATCACTGCCGTCGGCCAATGCATAGGCGGAGACCAGCGATCCCTCTTCACAATAAACCGCGTCGCTGGTCATCACTAGCGTATTCGGTGCGTTGCCGCGACCATAAGGGGTCTTCTTGTTCACCGACCAATGCGTCGAACCGGTTCGAGCGTCCAGGCAGAACAAGCCATCGGTGGATTGATAAACGAGTCGATCGTTCTTGATGGCCATCGAACAGCCGGTGTATTTCGTGATCTTCTCACTTCGCCACAATTCCTTACCGTCCTGGATATCCAAAGCCACGATCACGCAGGTGGGGTTTGCGGCGTTCGGAGTTTGCGGGTTGTACGCAGATAGCGGAAAGCCGCTGCCGCCGAAAGTGAGATCCGATGCTTCCTGCTTCGACGCTGCGGCATCTGCCGCTTTCGGCGCACGTCGTGTGCCTTTTCGCGTTCGCCTCGGATTTGCCGAGGATGTTGCCGCACCCCGATAGCTGTCAAACGCCATACGGTCGCCCACGACGGTGTAGAGTCGTCCATCGTAGAGAACAAATTCCTGTGTGCCCTCCGTTCCTTGGTACTGTCTTATCTGTCGGCCCGTGGACGCGTCGAGTGCTGTGATCGGCGCGTTGAGCCCGGGCGTGCAGTAAACCGTATCGGACGTGGCCACGAGCCTTCGCTGCATCTGGGCATGGTAATTCTTGATGTAGACCGTCAGTTGCTCCCAGGTTTCGAACTCCATTCGCCACAGGACGATCCCGTTAAACGCGTTGCGCGCGACAAGCGTCCATCGAGCGGGCAGCAGAGGGTTTTCGGCCGTCTCGGTGTCTTCAATCGTGAAGAGTCGACCGCCGGCAGATACCATGCTCGAGAGCGTGGCGGCCCCAATGTGTGCTCGGGTCCACGCGGGACCAGAGACCCACTGAACATGTCGCGGCGGGGCGGCACACGCGGCGGTCGCCCCGCGCTCGTCTACGGGCCCGTCGCAAGACACAGGCGCATCTCCAGCACGCGCAGCGGCCTCGGCGGACATGCACAGGCTGCTGCGCTATTGTTGGCAGGCCTCCTCTGTCTGAG
>CAYNDU010000259.1:0-8190 GCA_964395615.1 uncultured Pirellulaceae bacterium
TTTGGACAATGTTTCGCTCATGTTGGAATTCCTACAGCCCCGACAAGCGAAAGCCCGCGGGCACGGTGGCAGCGCACTTTCCTGGACAGCCGGAACTCGATGGCATCGCGCCAGGGGCCGGGATCGTCTCGGTCAAGATCGGCGACACCCGCCTCGGTTCCACCTCGCTGGGAACCGGTGAAGTCCGTGGTCTCATCGCGGTCCTCCGCAATCGGTGTGATCTGATCAACATGTCCTACGGCGGATCCACCGGGTTTCCCAACCATGGTCGAATCATCAATCTCTACCGTGACATCGTCAACGAGCATGGGGTCATCTTCGTGGCCAGCGCCGGCAACTCCGGCCCGAACCTGACCACGGTTGGAACCCCGGGGGGCACGACCACCGAGGTGATCGGAGTCGGGGCGATGCTGGCATGGCGGAGTAGTTCCTGGACCTGGCGCAGATCGGCTCCGCCGGCCAAGACATGAGTGGCGAAACTGTGCCGCAGTGTATGGGGACTGATGGCGGAACGAATGCCGGCGCGCGCTGCGTACTTCTTGACCAGCGTCCATATTGCCTCGCGCCGTAGCCGCCGCCCGCTGCGAGAGAGTAACAACCACTCCGATGTTGTTGGGCCTCGACGAATGAGTCGTCCCCGTTCGTGCCCCACGTACTCTTGGATCGCCACAACGGCCGGTTTGCCGAGCGGGACAAGTCGCTGCTTGCTCCCCTTACCATGGCACTTGCAGTATTTCTCCTTTAAGTGCACATCACGCATCATCAGATGTGACAGCTCCGATGCGCGACACCCAGTGGCGTAGAGCAGTTCGAGCAATGCGCGGTCTCGCCTCCAAAACGAGTCGGTGCGGCGGGGCGCCTCAAGAAACCGCGTTACCGACTCGGGCGACAGGACCTCGGGAATCCGCTGCCAGAGTTTCTGGCTGCCGAGCAGTTCCGCGAGGTTCTCCAGCAGCACGCCTTCCAGCTGCAAGTATCGGAAGTACATACGCACGGCGACGACATGCCGAGCGATACTGGCAGGGGCCAGGTCAAACGTGTGAAGCCAGGCCACAAAATCAGAAAGGTCGGCGATCTTGAGTTGAGCGATGGAACGCCGGCCCAGCCACTCGTGAAATCGACGCACGTCCCGGCGGTAGGCGTCCACCGTGTTGGTTGCCAGCCGGCATTCTCCAGCCAGGTAATCAACGAACGCCTGGCTTCGGTCACCGGCCGTCGGAGGCCGAGCACCCGCTTGCAGTTCGGCCAATCTCGTGCGACGTGTAACCATAATTTCAACCGTCGGTGTTTTTCCGACCGCCTCTTCACCCAAATCGCCGATCTGGGGCAGTCGATTGGGAGCCGACGTTCGCCGTAGCGGTCGGGCCGGAAGATTCGACAGGGCGCGCGAATCGGATTACGGCAACTCTTCCCGTGGCCGCCGGAGACCCGATGAGGGCAGGATTGCCCCAGAGAGATCGGTCCGGGCATCTAACGTGTGCCGTGGGCCGGAACCGTTCTTTTCATGTTCCGTTGCCCAAAGGGGCGTTGCCAATCGGACTCGTCAAGACATACACTTGACCCCAACGCGGATTCCTCGTGGCGACTCGAGTCGCCTTCGATAGAAGTCTTCCATTCGTCGGTAGCACACCGGAAAAGGATTCTTTGCCAATGCGAGTCTTGGTTATCGGCGGGGCCGGCTATATCGGATCGCACGCGGTGCGGCAGTTGGAGCAGGCCGGTCACGAGGTGTGGGTTTTTGACAACCTGTCGCGGGGCCACCGGGGCGCGGTGCGTCAGGACCAGTTGATCGAGGGTGAGTTATCGGTCCAGTCGGACGTCGAACGGGCACTGACCGAGCAACGGATCGAAGCGGTGATGCACTTTGCTGCTTTTGCCCTGGTTGGCGAGTCGGTCGAGGACCCGGCGATGTACTATCAGAACAACGTCGTGGCGACACTGGCGATGCTGGACGCCATGCGCCATGCCGGTGTGTCCAGACTGGTCTTCTCCAGCACGACGGCGACGTACGGTGTGCCGGCCCGAATTCCCATCACCGAGCGGGAGTCGCAGCAGCCGATTAATCCGTATGGATTCACCAAGCTGGTTGTCGAGCGGGCCTTGGCCGACTATGCACACGCCTACGGGCTCAGTTATGCCGCTTTGCGCTATTTCAATGCTGCAGGGGCTGCCCCGGATGGCGACTTGGGCGAGGATCACGCTCCCGAGAGCCATCTCATTCCGATTGTCCTACAGGTCGCCTTGGGCCAACGCGAGAAGATTTCCGTTTTCGGCGAGGACTATCCCACGGATGACGGAACCTGTATTCGAGATTATGTACACGTGGATGATTTGGGGCGGGCGCATGTCAAGGCGCTTGAACGACTTGAACCGGGCACCGAACTGAAATTGAATCTGGGGACGGGCCGCGGTCATAGTGTGCGACAGGTGATCGAAGCGTGCCGGCGCGTGACCGGGCATGCAATTCCCGCCGAAGTGGGACCGCGACGCCCGGGAGACCCACCCGAGCTCGTGGCCGATAGCTCGCTCGCTCAGCGGCAACTCGACTGGACGCCCGAATACCTGGATATCGAGAAGATCGTAGAGACCGCCTGGAATTGGCACCGTCAGCACCCTCGCGGGTACGAAGACATCTAGAGGTTCCGACGCCAAGACCCGTTGGCGCGCATGTGCCGAATGGACGCCACCCTATGCAGCCGATCGTCATCGAGAAACCGTATCGTTTTATACCTCCCAGTCGCGGCACGTTCTGGTCGCGGCTGATTCGTGACTACAACATAAACGGCTACTGGCTGCGTCGCACCGAAGGTGTGGAATCCTACGAGATTCGCGGCGTCGAGCACTTGCGTCAGTCGCTGATCGCCGGGCATGGCACTCTGCTGGCACCAAATCACTCTCGTACGGCCGATCCGCTCGTGATGGGCTGGCTGGCACGCGAGGCCCGTTGCCATGTCTACGCCATCGCAAGTTGGCACCTGTTTCAGCAATCGCGATTCTCGCGGTGGGCCTTGCGCCGAATGGGAGCCTTCAGCGTCTATCGTGAAGGAGTTGATCGGCAGGCGATCAACACGGCGATCGGTATCTTGGAGTCGGCCGAGCGTCCGTTGATCCTGTTCCCGGAAGGGGCCGTATCTCGAACCAACGATCGCTTGCAGTCACTGCTGGACGGGGTCGCCTTCATCGCGCGCACGGCGGCAAAGCGGCGAGCCAAGAAAGTCCCCGGGGCGAAAGTGGTCATTCATCCGGTGGCACTGAAGTACCTGTTTGGTGGCGATTTCGATGCGACGGCCGATCCCGTTCTGGCCGACATCGAACGGCGCCTGACATGGCAACCGCAAGTCCATCTCCCGACGGATCAACGGATTGCGCGCGTCGGACTGGCCCTGCTCGCCCTGAAGGAACTCGAGTACCTGGATGCAAGCTACACGGATCCGCTGGCAACTCGTATCGATCGCCTGATCGACCGATTGCTCGGCCCGTTGGAAGATGAGTGGATCGGTGAGCAGCAGGCTGGGCCGGTCGTGCCGAGAGTGAAGACCCTGCGAATGAAAATGTTGCCCGAGATGGTTGAGGGACGCGTTGACCAGGCAGAACGCGAACGTCGATGGAGGCAATTGGCCGATCTGTATCTTGCTCAGCAAGTGGCCAACTACCCGCCCGATTACCTCGAACGGCAGACAGTCGATCGACTATTGGAGACGATCGAGCGCTTCGAGGAGGACTTGACCGACAAGGCTCGAGTCCATGGGAACTTGAAAGTGATCATCCAGGTCGGGGCGCCGATCGATGTCGACCCGCGTCGCCAAAGGGGTCAGAAAGTCGATCCATTGATGGTCACGCTCGAAACCGAGCTGCAACAGATGCTCGATGAACTGGCCAAACGCTCGCCCCTCTATGGTGCCGATCGGTAGCCGTCCACGGCCCTTTTCGGTCGGAAGGCTCGGCTTGTAGGAGTTGCGCCGGGCGCATCGGTAGGATGCCTGGCGTCATCCGGCTCCGGGCGCCCGTTTGTGGCCTACGATTCAACAGGGTATCGCGCGACCGGTACCCTGCTTGGAATCCAACGAGAGGTGGAGAGCGTAGCGGTGATATCGATCGTCTTTATGATCGCGGCACTGAACATGGTCCTCGGTTTCCTGGTGGCCGTGCGGCTCGAGCGACCGGTGGTTGTTCCGTTACCCGCCATGTCCTGGCCATTCGGGCGCCGGGCCGGCGCGGCAACGACCGGGTCGGATGAAACGGCCGCACTGGCCGTTCCGCGTGACGTTATCGTCGAACAAATCCCTCGCCGCTGGATCGAAATGCTGGACGAGCTCGGTCTGCAAGCCAACTCGTTTGTGGAAGCCTCCGTGCTCATCCTGAAACTGGAAGTCAATGTCTACCGTGACGATCTGGCGGACGGGGAAGAGCTGATACGGCGCGCACTGGAAAAGCACAATAAAGAAGCCGTGCGGGACGCCGTGGAAGAAATGGTGGCCCTCAATCGGGAATGGGAAGCCAAGCTGCGGGAGGCCGTCACCCTGTTGTCGGACCGACGAGGTCAACTCGACGGCTATGAACCGACGGCCGATCGCCTTGAAAACGTGCTCCTCGATCAGGTCCCGTTGCTGGAGGACTGTACCGCTCGGCTGTCGAGCGTGAGCGTTGACAGCGACGAGGCCTACGAGGTGCTGATTAACGGCATTACGGAAACGGTCGATCTGGCCCATGATCTGCGGGATACGATGCAAGAGGCATTGGCCATGATCATGCGGACCGAAGATCGACTCGACGAATTCGACCGCCAGCAGCAATACGACCCGCTCACCGGCCAACACAACCGCATGGGCATCGAGCTCGTTTTTCGGAACTGGTGGCGGGAAGATGTTGCCCGTATGCGCATGGTAACGGTCGCACTGGCCGACGTCGATCGGTTCGTAGAAACCAACAAGCTGCTCGGAACGCGCGTCGGCGATCGTATCATCGGCACCTTCGGGCGTTATCTGGACGAGTTGCTGTCGAAAGAGAGCGGCCTGGATCGTGTGTTCCATTTCGGCGGACAACGTTTTCTGTTTTTCTTTGGCGATACCGGACCCCGGAGCGCGGTGAAGACCATTGATGCGATCCGACAAAACGTCGAAGCGACGAAGTTCCAGTGTGGACAAGCCCAGTTCGCGTTGACGATCAGCGCCGGCGTCAGCGAGATTCGCCAGCAGGAAGATACGGTGGAGCTGTTCCGACGTTTGACCCAACTGGTCAAGTCCGCGAAACAGGCCGGACGCAATCAGGTCTGCCTGCAAGAGGCCGACGCAAGCCAGATCGTTGCGCCCGAAGTCGTTCCGGTCACGGGACGCGTGATTACGATCGAATAGACGCCATCATCGCTCGGGCCAGGCCGGCCAGGTCGGGGATCGTCTGCGGCTCGGTAAAACGTCCTGTCGCTTCCATCATCCGTCGCACAGGCTCCTCGATCATCGGACTGATTTCCAACAATATCCAGCCGCCGGTTGCCAGCCGGTCCGTGGCGGATTCGATCAGGCGAACAATCACCTCGGTCCCTTCGGGGCCGGCCAGCAGTGCCTGTCGCGGTTCGAAGTCCCGAACGGTGGAATCCAGTGCCGCATACTCGGACTCGCTCACATAGGGCGGATTGCTCACGATGAAATCGAACCGTTGCTGCGGATCGACCGAACCCATCAAGTCGCTTTCGAGCAACTGAACCTGTTCGTCGACCCCATGCTTGCGGCAATTGTGTTGAGCCACCGATAATGCCTCGGGACTGATATCAACCGCCCAGATCTTGGCCTGGGAAAGTTGGGTCGCCGCGCAAACGGCCAACACGCCACTACCGGTACCCACATCGGCGATCACCAGCGGTTCGTTCTGCCGTTCCGACTGGCGGACCAGGTCGAGCAGAGCGATGATCAGGAATTCGGTCTCGGGGCGAGGGATGAGCACATCACGTGTGACTTTGAAGGAAAGCGAATAGAACTCGCGTGATCCGACAAGATAGGCGACAGGCATTCCCGTGGCGCGCTGACGCACCAGTTGGCGGTAATCCTCAAGCAACCCAGCGTCGGCTCGCTCGTCATAGGACGTGTACAACTCGATTCGAGTACACCGGCGAGCATGGGCGAGCAGCACTTCCGCGTCCAGTCGCGGGCTATCCGACCCATGTTGCTGCAGGAACTGCGTGGTCCATTCCAGCAAACGGAGAATTGTCCACGCTTCGGGTGACGCCATCTTCATTCCATTTCAGTTACCGTTCCCAGGCTCGACTCTCGGGCGTCCGCCTCGAGAGGCGTCGCCAGAGAATCGAACAGGATGGACGAGTCAGCTCGTCATTCGACCAGTCCGGCGTCCATTTGCCCGCGCAAGCTGTCTCGATCATGAGCGACAAGCGCTTCGCTGATCAGAGTCAAGTTGCCGGCCAGAACCTGGTCCAGCTTATAGAGCGTCAGATTGATGCGGTGGTCGGTAATACGGTTCTCGGGGAAATTATACGTGCGTATCCGCTGGCTGCGATCCCCCGACCCGACCAGGCTCTTGCGCTCGGATGCTCGCCGTTCGTGCTCTTGACGCTGGAAGTGGTCGTATAGCCGGGACTTCAGGACGCGCAGGGCCTTCGCCAGGTTCTTGTGCTGGCTCTTTTCATCTTGCATCGATACGACAATGCCCGTTTCGTAATGGGTCAGTCGGACGGCTGACGCGGTCTTGTTGACATGTTGGCCACCCGGCCCACTGGCATGGAAGATGTCTTTGCGGTAGTCGTCCTGGGCCACGTCAATTTCCACGTCTTCCGGTTCGGGCAGGACGGCCACGGTGGCGGCGGACGTGTGGATACGGCCCTTGGCCTCTGTTTCCGGAACACGCTGGACGCGGTGGCCGCCACTTTCATATTGCAGCTCGCGGAACACACCGTCCCCCTCGAACGCCAACGTGATTTCCTTGAATCCGCCGAGCTCCGTCGGACTGGCCCCCAGGATCTCGGCCTTCCACCTTCGATTCTCCGCGTGCTTCTTGTACATTTCGAACAGGTTCCGAGCAAACAGGGCCGCCTCGTCGCCCCCGGTCCCCGCCCGGATTTCCATGACGCACCGCGTTCGATTGGCGTCCTCGCCCCCAACGGTCATGTCGAGCAGGTCGTTCCAGAGGCTTTCTCGCCGCTCGCCAAGCTCATCCAGCTCCTGGCGAGCCATCTCTTGCTCTTCCGGGTCGTGGCTGTTTGACAACTCCTGGACTTCACGGATCTCATCACAGACCTGCCGAAACGAGCGGAACTTGGTGGCTAACTTGGCCAGTGACCCGTGTTCACGCGCAACGGCAGCCATCCGAGTCGCCTGGCTCTGAACTTCTGGATCCGCCATTTGCCGCTCGAGTTCTTCGAAGCGAGCCAGTTTCTGCTCGAGCATCTCTCGCATTCTCATCTCCCTAACGCGGCTCGCGTCGAGCCTAATCACAATGCGGACCGCCGGAAGATCTTGGCTTGTTTCTTCGCCAAGTCGTGGTCCCATAGGCAGGGACGCGGCGGTCGCACGTTCCCGAACGTTGCCGGGTGGATCGGATTGCGGGTCTCGGTCCACCCGACCGTCGAGCATGGACTGACACCGTCCACACAGGTCGGTCCGTGAAGTCGGGCCCGATCTCTGGAGTTCGAGGATAAAGGCTGGGAGGATCCCCGGCCAGAGGATATTCCCGATCGGTGGGCACCGAGTCACGTCGTGCCCCGGCGCTTATCGGACGCGGGCAAGCAGAATGGGGCGATGGGCCGCAGATTGGGCGCGAGCAATAGGAAGCGGGCCTACGAGCCCTTCTTCTTGGGACGCTGCAGACTGGCATACGTGCCGGCCGCAAACTTGCTCTGAAACTTCTCGATTCGGCCGGCCGTGTCAACGTACTTCAATTTGCCCGTATAAAACGGATGACAGGCGTTGCAAATATCGACCTTCAGTTCCTTCCGCGTACTGCGAGTCGTAAACGTGTTGCCGCAACCGCACGTTACCACCGTCTCGACGTATTCCGGGTGAATACCTTCCTTCATGGTTCCGATCTTCCAGCAGCGAAAAGGATAGTTGCAAAGTGGTTAACTACCGAGAAACTCAGAGTTTAGCACCAGTTTCGCTTCGTGGCAAGGGCCCGCGTGACGAGAACGACGATGGGGGTGCAGTTCAGCTTTTGCAGGGCAAAAGCTGAACGAAAAATGTCAATAGG